>CBIMFG010000677.1:0-3880 GCA_966243125.1 uncultured Niastella sp. | reverse complement strand
CGAGTTGCTGAACGAGTTGCCAGCCGATGACCGTACTGCCTTTTTGGAAGAACTGCCCAGCGAGGTGGTAAAAGAGCTTATTAAACTACTTGACCCCGACGAACGCCGGGTTACCCTGTCACTGCTTGGCTTCCCCGAAAGCAGCGTAGGCCGGCTAATGACCCCCGATTATATTGCGGTGAACATTGACTGGACGGTGCAGGAAGTACTGGACCATATTCGGGAAGTGGGTAAGGATAGTGAAACCATTGACGTAATATATGTGGTGAACGAACGCGGGGAGTTTGTGGATGACGTACGGATCCGCGAGATCATACTGGCCAATCCACAAAAGATGGTGGAAGAAATTATTGATAACCGTTATATAACCCTGAACGTAAACGACGACCAGGAGGTAGCCAACCAGATCTTTAAAATGAACAACCGCGTGGCCCTGCCGGTGGTTGATGATAAAAACATTCTGCTGGGCATTGTAACCATCGACGACGTATTGTGGGTGGCCAACGAGGAGTTCAGCGAAGACATTCAAAAGATTGGAGGTACCGAAGCGTTGGACGAGCCCTACCTGGAAATGCCCATTATAAAACTGTTTAAAAAGCGGGTGGTTTGGCTCATTGTGCTGTTTTTAGGCGAAATGCTAACCGCTACCGCCATGGGTTATTTTGAAGATGAAATAGCCAAAGCAGTGGTGCTGGCCCTGTTTGTTCCGCTTATTATTTCCAGCGGTGGTAACAGCGGGTCGCAGGCATCTACCCTTATTATACAGGCCATGGCCGTGGGAGAAATTACCATTTCAGAATGGTGGCGGGTACTGCGCCGGGAATTGGTTTCCGGTTTAATGCTGGGCGCCATTTTAGGAATTATCGGTTTTATTCGCGTGGCTTTATGGAACAGCATTTTTCATACTTACGGTAGCCACACAGTGCTTATTGGTTGCACAGTAGGTTTTTCTTTAATAGGTGTGGTGTTGTGGGGAACGGTATCGGGTTCTATGCTGCCCATTATTTTAAAAAAATTAGGCGCCGACCCGGCCACTTCTTCTGCTCCGTTTGTGGCTACACTGGTTGATGTAACGGGGTTAGTAATCTACTTCTCAGTTGCCTACGTATTTTTAAGTGGGATTCTATTATAAATATTGAATGTTGAATATCCGATGTCGAAGGAAAAGGTCTTCACTTCAACATTTAAAATTGGACATTCAATATTAAATATTTCTAGTTAATTTCCATTTATGAGAAAATTGCTGTTTCTGCTCGTCATGCAGTCAACCCTTATCGCCAACGCTCAACTCAATCCGTTAACTGTAGAAAAGATCATGCGCGACCCGAAATGGATGGGCGCCTCTCCTTCAAATCCACAATGGACAGCCGATGGTAAATATTTGCTGTTTAACTGGAACCCCGAAAAAGCAGTAGCCGATTCAATATATTATATAACACCCACCGCCACTACTCCGCAAAAATCAACGGGCGCCTTTCGCAACAAGGCTGTTGCGGATAACCAGGTACGGTACAATACCCAGCGCGATCAATATGTATATGCTTACGAAGGCGATCTTTACCTGGCCTCGGTAAAAACCGGCCAGCACCGCCGCATAACCAAAACTGTTGCCCAGGAAAGCAATCCACAGTTTTCCTTCAACGATCATAAAATAGTATACACCCGCGACCAGAACGCCTGGGCATGGGATGTACAAACCGGAGAAACTACCCAGCTCACCAATTTTACCACCGGAACTGCAACTGCCGTTCCTGCTCCTACTTTCACCGGGCGGGGCAATCAGGCGCCACCCGCCGCCAACCGCGCAGCAGTGGGTAATAACAAACAGGAAAAATGGCTGCAACAGGAAGCGCTTGAAAATTCATTGGTGCTGCAACGCCGTAAGCAACACAAAGACGAAGCCGACTCCATGGGCAAGCAATTCAGGGAAAAGGCGCTGCGCAATATTCCGCTCGAAGGTAAGTTTATGTCAATGTTAGCCACCAGCAACAATGGCCGTTTTATTTCTTACCGGTTAACCACCACCCCTGCTGGTAAAACCGCCATTGTACCCAGCTATGTTACTGAAAGCGGATTTACCGAAGACCTTCCGGCCCGCACCAAAGTAGGCGCCGCATTACCTGTACAGGAATTGTTTGTTTTTGATTGCGAGCAAGACACCGTGTTCGCCATAAAAACAGATTCTATACCCGGTATTCGCGACCTGCCGGAATATTTAAAAGATTATCCCACTGTATATAAAGAAAAAAGTAAAAACCCACCCCTGCGGCCGGTGAATTTCATCAATATCACCTGGTCGCCCACCAGTAATTATGCCGTAGTAGAAGCAAGAGCGCAGGATAATAAAGACCGCTGGTTCCTGTTGCTTGATGGCGAAACCGGCAATCTTTCCCTGCTCGACAGGCAACATGATGAAGCCTGGATAGGCGGACCAAGCGCCAACGGATTGCCCGTTTTTAATACCGGCTGGGTAAATGATCAAATATTCTGGTTTCAGTCGGAGGCCACAGGTTATTCGCACCTGTACACAATTAATATTACAACAAAAGAAAAGCAAACCCTTACCAGTGGCAATTATGAAGTACTGAAAACAGAACTGGGCCCGAGCAAAAAATATTTTTACCTCACCACCAACGAGGTGCAGCCCGGCGAACAGCATTTGTACCGCCTGCCGGTTACCGGCGGCAAAGCCGAACGCCTTACCACGCTCACCGGCTCCAACCTGGCCACCGTTTCTCCCGACGAAAAATGGATAGCCATTTTATATTCCTACAGTAATAAACCCTGGGAATTATACCTGCAACCCAATGCGCCGGCAACGGCCAAAACAAAACCGGTTCAAATAACCATGCAGGCGCAAAGCGAGGAATTTAAATCGTACAACTGGCGCGATCCGGAGCTGATAACCTTTACCGCCCGCGACAATGCAAAAGTGTATGCCCGTTTAATGCGCCCCGCGCAACCCCATGCCAGCAAACCAGCTGTAATATTTGTACATGGGGCCGGTTATTTACAAAATGCCCATAAATGGTGGAGTTCCTATTTCAGGGAATATATGTTCCACAACTTGCTGGTGGATAATGGCTATACTGTGTTGGACATTGATTACCGGGGCAGCGCCGGCTATGGCCGCGACTGGCGTACCGGCATTTACCGCTATATGGGTGGTAAAGACCTGGACGATATTGAGGACGGCGCCCACTTTCTGGCGCAACAATATGGAATAAACCCCAAACATATTGGGGTTTATGGGGGTTCCTATGGCGGATTTATAACTTTACTAGCATTATTCAAAAAACCTACTATCTTTGAGGCCGGAGCCGCGCTGAGGCCCGTTACCGACTGGGCCCATTACAATCATGGGTATACCTCCAATATTTTAAATGAACCCTTTAGCGACAGCCTTGCATATCATCGCAGTTCGCCCATAAACTTTGCTTCAGGATTACAGAACCATTTGCTGATCTGCCACGGCATGGTTGATGTAAATGTTCACTTCCAGGATGTTGTACGTTTAACGCAACGCCTGATCGAACTGGGCAAAGACAACTGGGACCTTGCTGTTTATCCAATGGAAGATCATGGCTTTGTGGAACCTGAAAGCTGGACAGACGAATACAAAAGGATCTTCCGCTTATTTGAAACCTGGTTAAAAAAATAATCCATTTTTCCTTTATTGAACGCTGAACACCTGCCCGAATATCGAGCTCTCTGAGGTTATTCGAGAAGAACCTATTTGGGGAAGAAGCGTTATGCATTAAGCGTACCACCAAAATGGTATGTTAACCTTGCATGTTTTTGCATCAGGCATGGCCTTTTTTTTGATAATATTGCGCAACCGTTTGCAGGTGATTGCACCACAAACTTTGATTATTATTTT
>CBIMFG010000676.1:0-3884 GCA_966243125.1 uncultured Niastella sp. | reverse complement strand
TAAAGGAGAACGGGCATTATTTATGATACACTTACCGCTGCAGCAGCATTAATACAAAATTTTATATGAATAAGAAAGGACCCATAATTTTCATCGATGACGACCGTGATGACAGTGAGATGCTGGAAGAAACATTGAGGGAGCTATCGATCAATAATCCTTATGTGCATTTCTCCAATGGAGAAGATGCGCTTCATTATTTACGGGATACTACTGAAAAGCCTTTTTTGATCCTTTGTGATATTAATATGCCTATGATGAATGGCATTCAGTTGCGCGAAAAAATTCATGAGAACGAAGCACTGCGAAACAAAAGCATTCCATTTGTATTCTATACTACCTCTGCCACCCCAACTGCCATTAATGAGGCCTATAAAATGAGCGTACAGGGCTTTTTTGTGAAGGAACATACAGCAGCCGGCATGAAAAAACTCATTGATTGTATTGTTACCTATTGGCAATGGTGCCGCCATCCCACTGATTAAGGATGAACCTATCGATGGATCAGTTTTATACAAATAAGCGATAATGTGAGCCACCACAACGCCACCAGCATACTGGCTATAACATCTGAAGTAAAGTGTACATGCAAATAAATGCGGCTCAACCCTACCAAACAAGCGTATAAAAGCAGCAAAACAACCGCCACTGCTTTTACGAAAACCGACCAGTCTCTTTTAAAGGTCATATATGCCAACACTCCGGCTAACGTAAAGGCGCCCAGGGTGTGCCCGCTGGGAAAGCTATAGCCTATTGCCAATTGCAAATGCGGCAGGGCAGGGCGTGCCCGTTGAAAAATAAGCTTTAACACCCAGCCCAAAAAAAGACTACTGGAAGAAATTATCAAAACATGAACAGCCTCGCGTTTGTAATTCTTTTTAATTAAATAAAATAGAACGATCAGGTAGATAGCGATCGTAAAAAAGTTGGTGCCGCCAAAAGTGGCCAGTAACGCCATTTTGGTATGCAGGGGAGAAGTAAATCCCGCAACAAAGTTCCACCCCAGGGTATCGAGCCATGCCGATCTTTTAGCCAGTACATCCCAGGCCAGCCACAGAAACAGCAGGCAGCTGATGACCGACAAAGCAACCAGCGCCCCAAAACGGGCAGCCCATACCTTTCCGGTTCCATTGTTAAGCGTCATGGTGCACCCAATTAAAAACACGTGCCTGTCATTTTTACAACCTCCAATCTGTCACCGGCTAAAAAAATGTCAGAAGCACTGAAAAGAATGCAGTTATCAGCCGGGTGGTATATGACTTGATAGGAAATTTTCAGGATTGGCCAATCCGTATTAATAATAAAGATCATTTAACCGTTAAAAAGGAGGTGACTATGTCTATTATCAAAAGAACCGGAAATGGAAATAGCTATCCTGCTTTTCCATCCTTATTCGATGATTTCTTTAGCCGTGAATTTTTCAATTGGGGCAACAGTAATTTCTCATCAACCAGCACTACAGTGCCTGCTGTAAACATTAAGGAAAGTGCAGAGGAATTTAAAGTTGAAGTTGCTGCACCCGGTATGGAAAAGAAAGACTTTACTATTACGTTAGACGGCAATCAACTTACAATAAGTTCTGCAAAGCAACACGAGGAAACAAAGAAAGAAGAGAGTTATACGCGAAGGGAATTTAGCTATCAGTCTTTTACCAGAACTTTTCAGCTTCCCAAAGACGTGGTTGATTCTGAAAAGATAATGGCAACATATGAAAATGGCCTCTTAGAATTAACTATACCCAAAAAAGAAGAGGCTAAACAAAAAGGACCTAAACAAATTGCCATCAACTAATAAAAGCCTCCCGATAACCCGGGAGGCTTTTATAAAATTTAATTTCGTTATGGAACCGCGTTATGAAATTGTGGTAAATATTCGTGTGCCCGAAGGGTATGCAGAAGCCGGTCGTTTTACATTGGCCGGTGACCAAGAGGCAGCCATTGATTTATTTGCACAATTAACAGGTGAAGATGCTCCTACCAGTTCGGCTGCCATTCGTTTTGATCTGTTGGAAATCACAGATACGCTGTCTACGGTGCTTAAAACCCGGTATGCCATTCTTTGTGAAGCCAGTGAAAATTGCAAAATAATTTTACGTGAAACGTTCAGGATATTGACACTTACACCTGTAAAGCCATATTAAGTAGTGATATGAATGCGGTATTGTCAACCATCAGTCTTGCATGCCTGGTGATCTTACTACTTATATTTTTACTAAAGCGGGTAGGGCAGCCCTATCTTATTGCCTACATGATAGCAGGGGTATTGCTACGGCCTGTTACATCGGGCCTACTACCCGTTCCTATAGAAATAGAACAGGTAGGCCAGCTTGGTCTTTTGTTCTTAATGTTTTTCCTGGGAATTGAAATGAAGATCCCCGACGAACGGAGCCTGTTATTTAAACCGGTGGTAGCACAGGGAATCAAAATATTACTGAGTATTGGTTTTGCATTCTTGTTGGGTTACCTGTTTCACCTGAGCATTTATTATACCTTAACATTGGCGGCATTGTTCAACTTTAACAGCACCGCTGTTGTTGGTGAATACCTTAGCCGTAATAATGAACTCAGCTCATCGTTTGGAACGCTTATCCTTAATATGTTGCTGCTGCAAGACCTGATGGTTGCCCCCACTACAGCCCTGTTTCGTTTCATGGGTGCGGGTGCTGTTTCATTGAGTAAATTCATTATTGCTATTCTTGTAAGCATAGCTATTATAGTTCTTTTACGTGCAGTGCGCCACCGAACTTTTCTGCGGGCGGCAGTACTTAACGGACTAAAACACGACCACGATCTGCAGGTATTTCTGGGATTATTATTATCACTTGGGTTTGGTGTATTGGCAGACCTGGCGGGTTTAAGCAGTGCTATCGGTAGCTTTGTGGCAGGATTATGTATTGGCAGAACAGCAGCATTTGACTGGCTTGAGCATGCATTAAAACCATTCAGGATCTTTTTTGTAGCCCTCTTTTTTATGTCGATGGGTTTGCACTTCGATATCAATTATTTATTTGAACATGGAAGTATTATTCTGGGTGGCGCCCTATTGGTATTGATCAGTAATTCTGCTTTGTCAGCAATTGTTTTCCGTTTGCTGGGGTATAACTGGCAACAAAGCCTGTATGCAGGCGCATTGCTGGCCCATACCGGTGAATTTGGTTTACTGGCCTGTTCACTGGCCTATAACCTTCATATTATTGACAGCATTTTTTATAAAACAACCATTGGTATAACAGGAATGACCTTGTTGCTATCTGCAACCTGGATCAATGTATTGAAGCTGCTGACACAGGCGCCGGTAATCAGGCGGTTTGGTTAACGTTTAACAACCATTTATAACCTTCAGTTAACCGGGTTCAGTCATTTCACCATTATCTTTAGCCTGACTAAAATGAATTGACATTGAAACCTACTTCCTTATTAATCTTATTCTTAATAATTGCCGCGCAGTTTTGTAAAGCACAGGAATTATCCGAAATAAACGTTAGGATTAAACCCGGTGCCTACACCATCCATAGCATTATTTTTACCCTTAATGGCCTTGATCTATGTATAAATGCTGCTGGTGATCTTATACCTTTAAATAATCACAATAAAAGGGCCTATACCAGCGACTCCTCTTACGAAGATTATTATGACAATTTTGACGGCGATGAAAAAACCGATCTCGCGGTTTGGCGGCCCGCTGATACTGATTCCGCATTCTACATTCTGCAGAGTTCCGACCAGACGATTCGTTCGGAGATCTTCGGGCAGCCCGGTGACGACCCGCTCACGCTGGGCGGCGCGTTCGATGGTGGCGGTGGCATGCCGCAGGTCGGGCCGGGCGAGCACGCTTGCGGCGACGCCGCGCTCGACGCGGACGAAGACTGCGACGACGGCAACCAC
>CBIMFG010000675.1:0-3885 GCA_966243125.1 uncultured Niastella sp. | reverse complement strand
GCCATTTGTGGTATCGCCCAACCTGGTAAATTACCAGGAATACGACCGGTTGTACCGGAAGGGCATGGCGGGCTACCTGTTTCGCCATTTACCCCAAAACAGCATAGAATACATAAAAACCATTGCCCGCTGGGTGCAGGGCAATGATGTAATGGCAACAACCTCGTATTTATGGAAAGGGCATAAACAAAGCATAAAAACAATTCTGCAGCAGGCGGCCCATATTTTACCCAACTCAAAAATGGAGTACGAGCAGTTGGCCGAATTTGGCACTCCCCTGCCCGGTTATACCCTTATACCCAACGGCATTGACCCGGCATTATTTACGGGAAACAGCAGTTTACCAAAAAATCCCGGCCTCGTATTGTGCGTGGCCAGAATTGAAGGCCTTAAAAACCAGCTGACCCTGATAAAAGCATTGAACAATACGCCTTACCAACTGGTGGTAATTGGCAACCCGGCTCCTAACCAGCTCAATTATTATGCAGAATGCCGTAAACAGGCAGCCCCCAATATTTCTTTTATAAACCAATTGCCACAGGAAGAGCTGACAAACTGGTATCAGAAAGCAGCCATACACGTACTCCCCAGCTGGTTCGAAACCTGCGGGCTCTCTACCTTGGAAGCAGCCGCTATGGGTTGCCAGGTGGTGATAACCGACAAAGGTTATACCCGCGAATATTTCGGGAACGAAGCCGCCTATTGCGACCCCGCATCGCCACAAAGCATGCTGGCAGCAGTAGAAAAAGCAGCCGCCACACCCGGTACGAATACACTTAGAAAAAAAATATTTGAACTATATACCTGGCAGCAGGCAGCAGGTAAAACGGCTGCCGCTTACAAACAAGTACTACAACAATGACACTACGGATAGGCATATTAGGTACAAGAGGCATTCCCAATAACTACGGCGGTTTTGAGCAGTTTGCAGAGTACCTGAGCACAGGATTGGTTGAAAAAGGCCATGAGGTGTTTGTTTACAACTCCCATAATCATCCTTATAAAGAAAGCACCTGGAAAAATGTGCAATTGATCCATTGCTACGATCCCGAATACCGGTTGGGCAGCTTTGGCCAATTCATCTACGACTTCAACTGCATTATGGATGCGCGCCGCCGCAACTTTGATGTTATTCTGATGCTGGGTTTTACCAGCAGCTCGGCCTGGGGTTGGTTGTATCCCGAACAAAGCACGCTTATTTTTAACATGGATGGGCTTGAATGGAAACGCACCAAGTATTCGAAACCGGTGCAGAAATTTTTGTTGTTGGCCGAAAAGCTGGCCGTGCGTTTCAGCCATTATCACATTGCCGATTCGGTGGTTATACAATCGTACCTTAAAAACAAATACGCCATCACAAGCGAGCACATTCCCTACGGCGCCGAAATACATTACAACGAAGAAGAAAGCCTGCTGCAGGAGTTTGGTGTTAAAAAACACGAGTATTTTATTTTGATGGCGCGCATGGCTGCAGAAAACAATATCGAAATGATCCTCGATGGTTTTCATACCAGCAACAGCCACTATAAATTTCTGGTAATTGGTTCGGTTAACAACAAACTGGGGCAGCAGCTGGTAAATAAATTCAAACACGATAACCGCATCGTATTCACCGGTGGTATTTATAACGATCCGCAAAAGATACACTCACTCAAGTTTTTTTCAACCCTGTATTTTCATGGCCACAGTGTGGGGGGCACCAATCCCTCCCTGCTGGAAGCCATGGCCAGCAGGTCGTTAATAGCAGCGCATGATAATTTATTTAATCGTGCGGTATTACAGCAGGATGCCTGTTATTTTTCTTCCCATCACGAAGTAAAAAAAGTGATTGAAAACACCTACCGCAACGGGCGCGAAGCAGCCATGATCAACAACAACCTGAAAAAAATACAGGAACAGTTTAACTGGGAAAATGTGATCAGCAAATACGAAGCTTTTTTGAAAAGATGTGTGCGGGAAAAGATCAGCAAAGAGTTAAAAAGTGATGGTTCTATAAAGGTTCCAAGTTCAGAGTTCAGAGTTTAGAGCTCTATGTTCTTAGTTCTATGTTCTTAGTTCTATGTTCTTAGTTCTGGGTTTTAAGAGGCGCTTCCGCGCTGCGGTGTATTGCTTAAAGCTTACCGCTTATAGCTTACAGCTGTGTTTTGCTTGCAGCTTGCGGCTTGAAGCTTGAAGCTGTTTCTTCCACATCATACTCATGAAACACCGTCGTAAACGCCATTATCCAGATAACGTACTCAGCAATATTGGTAATAAAGCTGCCGGTAAACTGGTAAATAAACATAAACACAAATAATAGCAACCGGTAGTAGTTGCGCCATACTTTAGTATACACAAACAGCATGCATTCAACCAATATACGCAGCGAAAAACCCAGCCAGCCAAAAATGGCCAGTGTTTCGGCCGCTGCATTGGGAATGGCTACCCGTGTTGTATCGAGCCCATACCCATAATAATCACGGATCAGTTCAAAACCTAATACCTTTATCTGCCCTGGGCCAATACCCCACACATAACTTTTCTGCGCCAGCAATTGATCGGCCAGCCAAAAGGCATCAAAGGTTCTACCCTTACCTGAAGGGTCTTTACCGGAAACCACATTACCAAGGCGAACAAAAAGAATATTATCGGGAAAGAAAACAAAACCAACCACCAGCGCGCTCACTACTACAAGGCCCGTAAACCCCAGCAAATTGATGACCCGCTTGTTGTGAAAAAACTTTTTATAATGCAATACAAAGGTTATTACCACCGCCATTATAATAGCGCTGATAACTCCTAGCGAAAAAGACAAAACCAATGGCAGCAACAACATCACCAGTAATAACCAGCCATTGATGGTATTTTTATAAAAAAGCAACTGCAGCAGAAAAAAGAAGAACAACGGCGTAAACAACAAGGCGTAATAGGAAGGTTCATACGTGAGCAAACTCAACCGCCTGAAGTCAGCAACCCCTGTGGTTAGGAATTGCTTCATCCAAAAAAGATGATCGAGCGGTGTAAAGAACAAAGGAATGGCCACCAGGCAACAAATAAAATTTATGATCAGCAGTTGGTGAAAGATTTTACCTGGCTGTTCGCATTTGAGCAGAAACGTATAAACAGCCTGGCAAAAAATATATACCAGGATCATGTTCAACAGCGATACAAAATAACTGTTCACATCAACGCCAAGCGCTACATGTATCATTACCACCGGCAGCATGATCAGTAAAAATGGCCACAATACTTCCCGCTTGCGGGTTACTATTGTCCATAAATATAAAAGCGGACTTAACAACGCAGTATAGGTTAATCCAAAGGGCAGCCCCAGTGAATTAATAAAAAAGTAAATAAAAACAATTGGAAAGAATTTATTGATCCGCATGCGTTGTAATATAGGTTGCCAGTTTATTTCTGAATAACGCCCGGTTAAAGCCTGCCGTTATAAACAGTTCCGTTAGTAACACACTGATGGCGGTACCCACCGAGCCCCATACCTGCACCAGCAACAGGTTACAAATAACATTCAACACCGTGCCCGCCGTTAATACGCGCAGGTAACTTTTTTTATGCTCAGCAGCCATTAATAACTGACTGGCCGGCACATGCAAACAAACAATAATAGGCCCCAGGCAAAACAACCGCAGCAACAACACCGCATTGCCGCTATTGGCCCCTAAGAAAAAATAAATAATGAACGAGGAAAAACTGAACAACAATACACTGGCCACCAACACCAGTAATAAAAAGGGCACATACACCGATCTGAAAAAAGGACGGGTAGCTTCTTTCCCCTTTAGCAGCAACTGGCAAAGCGGTGGGTATATTACCTGTGCAAACATTACCGGCACCTGCCGGGTAGCCAGGAATATTTTTTCGGCCACGCTGTAATAACCCGCTACC
>CBIMFG010000674.1:0-3886 GCA_966243125.1 uncultured Niastella sp. | reverse complement strand
TGGGTGGTTGCTCTACGCCTATCAGTGCCCTCGCAAGCATCGTAGATGGCCAGGTTCATTTTGAAGGCAACATTCTTTCATTAGATGGCAAAGAAAAAGCCTCCATCGAAAAAACAACAGCTATCAATAATAGCAACAACCTGGGCAGTATTGCCGCTGCAGCATTGCTGCAGAACGGCGGCCAGGAAATTGCAGACCAGATACGTAATGGCAAATAAGCTCTCTATATTAAGTACAAGGCCTTTGGAAACGGCTTTGCTGGAAGCGGCCAAGGCAAAGGATGTGCAAATCGATATCGTATCGTTTATTGACACCTCACCGGTACAAACAACCGGTATTAAAGATGAGATTGGCAAAGTATTGAAACAACCAACCGCCGTTGTGTTCACCAGTATGAATGCAGTAAACACGGTAGCGGCGTATATAAATGGCAACAAGCCCAACTGGGAAATTTTCTGTATAGGAAATACTACCCGGCAGTTGGCCGCCCGGTATTTTGGCGAACAGTGTATACACACAGTTGGCAACAACGCCAGTGAACTGGCCGATAAAATGATTGCCGGTAAACAGGTTAAACAGGTAGTGTTTTTCTGTGGCGATCAGCGCCGGGAAGAACTGCCCGGCAAACTGCGGCAAAACGGAATAGCGGTTCAGGAAGTGATCGTTTACCATACCATCAACACGCCCCATAAAGTAAACAAAGCGTATGATGGTATTTTGTTTTTCAGCCCAAGCGCAGTACAGAGTTTCTTTAAGGCCAATGCCGTACTCCCGTCAACTATTTTATTCGCCATAGGTCAAACAACGGCCGACGCCATAAAGTCATTTACCGCTAACCCGATCATAGAAAGTGACCGGCCCGGTAAGGATGAACTGGTAAAGAAAATGTTTCAATTTTTTAAAAAGTAACACCACTACATATTATGCTGCAAAACGATCTGTTATTAAGAACACTGAAAGGAGAACAAGTAGAACGCCCACCTGTATGGATGATGCGCCAGGCCGGCCGGTATTTACCAGAGTACATGGTTTTACGTGAGAAGTATGGCTTCTTTGAACGTTGCCAAACACCCGAACTGGCTTGTGAGATCACCATTCAACCGGTAGATATTGTTGGTGTAGATGCAGCCATCCTGTTTTCCGACATCCTGGTAGTACCACAGGCCATGGGGTTGGAAGTACAATTAATAGAAAGCAAAGGCCCCCTGTTACCAGAGCCTATTAAAAATATCAGTGACCTGAACCGCGTTCGCGTACCCGATGTAAACGAAACGTTGAACTATGTTTTCGACGCCGTTAAACTCATCAAAAAAGAATTGAACGGTCGTGTTCCCCTAATTGGTTTTGCCGGCGCTCCCTGGACGTTGCTGTGCTACATGGTACAAGGCAAAGGTTCCAAAACATTTGATGAAGCCAAGATCTTCTGCTATACCCAACCCGAAGCAGCACACAAATTATTACAGATGATCACCGATACTACCATTGCTTACCTGAAAGGTCAGGTGAAAGCAGGGGTTGATGTGGTACAGATCTTCGACAGCTGGGGTGGTTTGCTGAGCCCGGATGACTTTGAGAATTTCTCCTTGAAATATATTCGCCAGATTGTTGCTGCACTGAAAGACGAAGTAGCTACCATCATCTTCGCCAAAGGCGCCTTCGGCTCCCTGGGTGCTATGGCAGCAACCGGTGCGCATGGGTTGGGTATCGACTGGTGTCTTACACCTGCTATGGCCCGCCAACTGGCAGGCAACAACGTAACGCTGCAAGGCAATTTTGATCCGGCCAAATTGTTATCACCCATACCGGTGATCCAAAAAGAAGTAAGGAAAATGCTGAACGACTTTGGCGCACAGCGCCACATTGCCAACCTGGGTCATGGTATTTTACCTAATGTACCGGTTGATCATGCAAGAGCGTTTGTGGATGCTGTGAAGGAATACAAACAGGAAAGCATACAAGCATAAGAAATATTGAATATCGAATTTTGAATGTTGAATATTGACGTGGAGGCAGGGAAATGAAGAATTAAGAATTAAAAACAGAGAAATTAGAAAGGTTGAATACAAAATACCAGGCGCGAACTGTATTTGCTTGCAGCTTGCAGCTTACAGCTTTCAGCCTTATTCAATATTAACGATATGAATATTAAAGAAAACTGGATCAATTATATACTCGGGTTGCAAGACAGAATCTGCGCCGCCCTTGAGCAGGAAGATGGTAAAGCCACTTTTAAAGAAGACCAATGGCAACGTGCTGAAGGCGGTGGTGGTAAAACGCGCGTAATTGCCAATGGAAATGTATTTGAGAAAGGCGGCGTAAATACTTCCGTTGTATTTGGCGAAGTAACCGATGCCATGCGCAACCAGTTAAAGATAGATGGTAAAAGCTGGTTCGCCTGTGGGCTGTCGCTGGTATTACATCCGGTGAACCCGTTTGTACCAACCGTGCATTGTAATTATAGAATGTTTGAAGTGTATGGCGAAGGAGAAGCCGCAGCCGATCGTTGGTTTGGCGGGGGAACAGATCTTACGCCTTACTATTTATTTGAAGAAGACGCCAAACATTTTCATCAAACGTATAAAAATGCCTGCGATGCCTTTGATCCAGGTTTCTATCCGGCATTCAAAAAAGAATGCGATAACTATTTCGTGAACTGGCATCGCAATAAAGAACGCCGCGGTATTGGCGGCATCTTTTACGATCACCAACGCCCGTCGGCAGAGAAAGACCTTGACTTCTGGTTCAACTTTGGTAAAACCTGTGGTGATTCATTCATCACTGCTTATTTACCCATTGTTCAAAAAAGAAAACAACTACCTTATACCGAACAACACAAACACTGGCAGGAGATCCGCCGTGGCCGGTATGTTGAGTTTAACCTGGTGCACGACCGCGGTACTTTGTTTGGGTTGAAAACAAATGGCAGAACAGAAAGCATCTTAATGAGCCTGCCGCCTACTGTACGCTTTGAATACAACTATCAGCCTGAACCGGGCAGTGAGGAAGATAAATTACTACAAGCATGTTTAAATCCGGTAAGTTGGGTGTAAGGGGATATAAAAGGGACTTGTGATTTGGGGGATTTTGATATTGGCAACAAAATCAGCAGATCATGTACCACACGAAAAACTAGATCCATTAATAAAAGAAGCGAATGAGTTGGTTAGTATTTTTAATGCAACCGATATCTCCGCTAAAAGAAACAGAGATAAAAAATAATTGTTGATTTTAGGGTTTGTTATTCTAAATCCCGAAATCGCTAAATCACAAAATTATAAATATGTATTTGCAGCGTCGAAACCGCATATTACGCCAGTCGCCTGCTATCAGGAGCATGGTGGCGGAAACTATTTTAACACCGAATGATTTTATTGTGCCCCTGTTCATTAACGAGGGCGAGAACTATAAAGAAGAAATTTCTTCTATGCCAGGCTATTACCGCATGAGCCTCGACAACACCGTAAAGGAAGTAAAGGAACTGTGGAGCATGGGCATAAAAAGCGTGTTGTTGTTTGTTAAAAGTAAAGACGAGCTGAAAGATAATAAAGGCACCGAAGCCTTAAATCCTAAAGGCTTGATGCAACGCAGCATTCGGGCGGTTAAAGACGCCTGCCCAAACATGCTGGTGATGACCGATGTAGCCCTTGATCCCTTCTCTTCTTTTGGCCATGATGGTATTGTTGAAGGCAATGAAATTGTAAACGATGCAACGGTAGAAGTACTGGCCCAAATGAGCGTAAGCCATGCACAGGCCGGCGCCGACTTTGTAGCCCCCAGCGATATGATGGATGGCCGTATTGCCGCCATTCGCGAGGCATTGGAAGAACACGGACTGAACAAGACCGGCATCATGAGCTATAGCGCCAAGTATGCGTCTTGCTTTTAT
>CBIMFG010000673.1:0-3905 GCA_966243125.1 uncultured Niastella sp. | reverse complement strand
GGTCCAGGCCGGGATAAAACACAACGTATTTTCACCGAGATAATAATTATCGGCCCCGAAATGATACACCCCTTCCCCACTGCGGATAAGGCAGATCATATAAGAATCCAGCACATGCGGACTTAATGCATTGCGGCAATTCAAAAAATGATCGCCGGTGCGAATGACCGTAATACCCGCCGGACTGATGGTTGCCGGCGCAGCTTTTGTAAAATACACTTCCCCTAAACGCTCCATGGGCAATGTGCGGATCGGTTGCGGCATTTTTTTGATTTGAGTCTTAAGATGCAAAAATAAGAAGCGTTTTAACAAAATTCCGGCACCGATTTGGACGTTTTTGGCGTAATTCTACCATTTTTGAAATAAATTCACATCGCGCTAATCTTACCCCCACTCCACTGTACACAACACCTTCATAACGAATCAGGCGGCAAACCATACTAGCGGTATTCAATCTTTAGGATTCCCGATTTAATCATTCAAACCTTATCAGTATGCAACTAAAGAAAGAAGACTATGAAAAGGCAGCGCAGATCCGTGACTACCTGGACGCAAATTATCAGCACCGTTATGGCTATCAATACCTGGTAAAAAAATTCGCATTGAATAAGAATAAATTAAACCAGTTATTCAGTGCAGTTAACAGCTATACCATTCACTCCTATCTTACCAGGGTAAGAATTGAGCATGCAAAAGAGTTGCTGGTAACAACCAACTTTAATATTGAAACAATAGCAGAGAATGTAGGACTTGACAGAAGCAACTTCAATATACAGTTTAAGAAGGCTACTGGCAAAACGCCATCTGCCTGGCGAAAAGAACCGCATCCGGTATATTGTGAAGGATCTGTTATCAATAAAAAAGTACATTAAAAAAAGTGTCAAATCGCTACAACTTTCTCCCGATTTAATAACCATGCAATTACCAATAGGGCTAAATTTACCCCGTTCAATCCCCAACTAGCTACCGGCGAGAAATCAGAAAGATCACAATTGTTCAACAACCTTATTCATCATGAACAGTAACCATGTCACTATTTCTGTCTTTGCCATCAAATATGCAATAGACGAAAATCCTATCAGCCGCGAACCTTTAAAGAAATTGGCCCCAGACATTCACGTAGGAAGAAATCAATTACAAACCGCCTTCAAACAGATCACAGGAAGAACAATACGGCGATACCGGCTGGAAAAGCGTATGGCCGCTGCCGCCACCATGCTGACCACCGGCGATACTTCTGTAAAAGAAGTAGCCATTGCCTGTGGACATTGCGACTGTGTAAGCAACTTCTCCAAATTATTCAAGGCCGTATATAATATGTCGCCCGAGGAATATGTTCGCAAGAGTGCTTCTATCAGAACGATGAATGTTCCTTTGAAAAAGTGCATTTAGTACAACTAGATTTTTTGGAAGCGGGGTGGTTTGTGGGTTAAATTGCATGAAGAAACAAAAACAGAAAGCGTTATGATCCCGATTTTCGATTAGTTTTCTACACTTCCCTAGAGATACCTAAACTTTTAAGACGCACAGCTATTCTGAATTAAATTAAGCGCACAGCAACTGCTATTTTACTGGAGAATGTCGGACTGATCATTGATCAACTGTTTCGACACGCCATTACCTGTACCTAAAGCATTACGGACAACTAAGTTCATTAACCATTAACCTTATCAAAATGAATAACGTCATCTACGATGCAGTTATAGCTATTAAGAGATCCATTGACGAGCATCCCCTGCGGAGAAACGTCTTCGAACCTACTATTCGTATAGGAAGAAATCAGCTACAAAACACGTTTAAAGAAATTACCGGCATGACCATGCGGCGCTATCGGCTACAAAAAAGAATGACAGCCGCTAAGGATATGATGGCTGTTGGCGAGAATAGCATTAAGCAAATAGCCTACGAATGTGGTTATAAAAATCAAAACAACTTTACAGCAGATTTTAAGTTGGTGTTTAACATGGCGCCCAGTGAGTGGATGAATGAGAACGTTGCAGATTCTTATATGGCATTTGAAGATGCAGTTTTCATAAGAAATCGTGCAAACAGCGGAAATCAGGAGTTGTAAATTGCAGGAGATGTTTGAGAGAGGAGATAGTGAGAGATGGTGGTTGAAGTGCAGCATGTTTGAAGTGCAGTTTTCATAAGAGATGGTGCAAAGAGAAGAAATTTTAGGGAGTAAATTGCATATATGATCAACAACGCCTAAGCATTTTAACGCAAAAGATTTTACTGTACTGCTTTTAATTTGGGGTTAAGATATATAAGCAAACAAAACGATAAGGATTTGTATTTTTTATATGGCCAACAGACTTTGAAACCTATTATTATGGAAAGAGTAAATATTATACATAAAAAGACCTTTACTTCAAATTTTTATGAGTTTATACATTCAAAAAGTAACTCAATTACAGAAGTTATTTCAGCTCTTTTAATCTTGCTTTTTTTATATACTGGCGCTAACAAATTTTTAGATTTTGAAAAATTTATTGGCGAGATGAATAATCAGCCATTTCCAAATTGGATGACACCATATTTGGTTTGGAGTGTTCCATCCCTAGAAATTTTAATTTCTCTTGCACTACTATTTAAAAAAACAAGAACAATCGGTTTGTGGGGGTCTTTTATTTTAATGTCCCTTTTTACAGTTTATACTGCAACTGTGCTTCTTCATGTTTTCGATCGAATACCTTGTTCATGCGGTGGGGTAATTAAAAAGCTAACATGGAAACAACACCTCTTTTTTAATATCTTTTTTGTTTTACTATCTGTAGCTGGGTTAAGATTAGCAAAAAAAAGCACATAAGTTTTCTTTTTTACAACTCTTACCAATAGTATTCAGGAACACATTATAAAAGTTTATCTCTTACATAAGTTCTACGAATAGAAAATATTAACGAAGTTCATATTCATGCATGAAGCCGGTCTGTGTTGCAACAAAGACGGCAAAGGTACCTGATGCCTTTTAAAAGATCAGGAAAAGGGGAAGCCGAAAACCTATTAAAGAGTAGGCACCATAATCATTAAATATTATTTATGAAAATCAAATTCTTATTTGCTGTATTAGCACTTGCATTTGCTGTTGGCTCTGCTTTCACTCCCAAACATGCATTAACAGTTAAAAAATATCAAGTAATCGCTCAACAATCAGGTGGATTTATAACTGTAAATACCACTGATATTACTGGACAAACCCAAGGCGATGACTACAATTGCGACAATGCTCCAACACACTGGTGCACAGTAGCTGTAGACGATTCAAACGTTCCAGGCAATGGTCAAGTTGATGTTAATAACATTCTTACTTCTGACCCTAGCTCAGTTCGTGGAGATTTCCGCTAACAATATATAAAAGGGGGCGGTTACGCTCCCTTTTACTAAATTTTACTTTGAAGCTGAAAAACTACCAACCCTTTCATTTAGTGCAGATTGAATTGCATCTATCAAACCATCAGTATTTCTTAGCTTTTTAGATGATGAAGTAAATATTTTCCCTGTTCGGTCTATTAAAAAAGGATATGGGTACATACTAACCTTGTATCTCTTAATTACATCATGGTTCACACCTTGACCATCTGTAAATAGATTAACCTCAAACTCATTGGTATAAATACCATTTCGTATACTTTTTAACCATGTTTGTTTGTTTTCGTCAATGGAAATTGTTATGAATACCACATCACTATTTGACTTAAAAATTTCTTTTGCCTTGGTAATTTGACCTTTATAATAGCTTGAACAAGCTGCACAACCAGTAAACCAAAAATCAAGGAAAACAACCTTTCCTAAAAAATTACTTAAACTTATTCTTTCCCCTGTAGGATCAGGGAGTGAAAAGTTAAAAGCTTGTTGTCCTTTTGTAAATGTTTCATCCCACATTTTCACTAACTCACTATAAAATG
>CBIMFG010000672.1:0-3910 GCA_966243125.1 uncultured Niastella sp. | reverse complement strand
AGGTTTTGTGTAAAATACTTTGGCCAACCGTTGGAAGCGGCTTTTGGGGTTTTGTATTTTCAAAAAATCATTAAAGAAGAATCGGAAGGTATTGTTGCTGTGAAAATACATGCGGGCCGTTGCCGCCACCTGGTTATACGGCGTTTGAACAATACTGTCGCCATTAAAATAATCCGCTGTTACCTCAGCGTCGTTCATGGGATATTTTAACAACCGCTGCACATCAATTGTATTCAAATACTGAGCTCCCTTTTTTACAAACACCGTTTTTGCCAGCAGATCAACATATGCCCAGCTGGTATATTCTTTGAGGTATACCTCGCTAAACACATGCGTGCCAACTGACATACCAGCCCTGGTATCGCCGCAATCGATGAGCCGCACCGGCACACCTGCCCTGGTTGCGAAAAAACAGAAGATCCTTGTGTAAATACCGCACCAAATTTTTGACCGGCCCGCCTGCACACATTTTAATTGATTTACCGGCGATAATTGCGACATAGAATCGGAAGCAACACCATCCATGCCTTTAACCCGTTGCAAAATGAAAGCTGCTATTTTTAAAATGCGTTCGGTGGTGGTTTCGGCTATCGTAAGGTGTATGGAGTCCTTTAAGTAACTATCCACGGCCTTCTTTTCCACTTCAGGCTGGTCATCAAAACTCCATGCCCAATTGGCCAGGCTGTATAACTCATTGGTTTCAACCGGCACATTTGCGTTGGTAATTTCAAAGGTTACGGTGCTGTTATTCCCCGAAAGGCGGTACAGCGAATCGGGCGTATTGTTTAAAGAAACAGTTACATCCCCCGGGGCATTATTGATGTTTATCCTGTATTCCCGGGTTCCTATAAGCGGTTTAAACGTACAGGTTGCTGCTTTACCGGCCACCAGTAAGGAATCTTTATAATACACACTGAAATCGTTCTGCTTACGAAGGACATTGCCGGCAAAAGCAATGGAAATTGTACCGTTTTTGTTGTCGGTGAAACGGGTAATCCGGGTTTGTTCCTTTGTTTCGTACAGCTGATTATAGCCTGGCAGGTCAGCATACGAAAAGTCCATGTTTTTTCTTGCAAACCAATTCAAGATTGCTGCCAACAGAAAAAGCAGCAAAAAGCCGGTAAAACCTTTTATGATCATGTTGGGGGAAATACTATCCAGGTTGAAAAATCGTTCTATAGAATCGAGAAAATTAAATATTTTTTTTCGTTCTGATATCTTTTTTACTTTTATTCCCAAATTTTAGAAGTGTTAGCTAAAATCTTTTTGTTATACGTTGATCCGGGAAGTGGCAGTTATCTGATACAGATGATCATTGCCGCTGTACTGGGAAGTTTGTTCTTCTTTAAAAATTTATGGTGGAAGGTAAAAGCTTTCTTCTGGAAGCCTAAAAAAGAAGATACTGAGGGAGAGGATACTGCTAAATGACAACTTATACACGCCACCCTTCTTCATTTAAAGACCCTTCGGGTTTTGTATTTGAAGCTAAAGGAACCATATACCGGCAGGTAAATCAATATTACGCCGCACAATACCGTCAATTGCTGGACTCAGGTTTGTACAAACAGCTGGTTGACCGAAAACAGCTGATTGCCCACGAGGAAGTGAACGAGAATGTCACCCATTCCCCAGAATGGTACACTACGCTGAAGCCCGAGCCTATCTCTGTTATTTCATACCCTTACGAATGGTGTTTTGAACAGCTGCAGGATGCCGCCCTGCTCACCCTGAATGTGTTAAAAACAGCCTTACAGCATGGCATGATCCTGAAAGATGCCACGCCCTACAATATTCAATTCCATAAAGGGAAACCCATATTCATTGACACGCTTTCGTTTGATACCTACGATCCCAAACAACCCTGGATCGCTTACCGGCAGTTTTGCCAATGCTTTCTGTTTCCTTTATACCTGGAACATTACCTGAAAACGGATATTCAAAAAATACTCAGCACCTATATTGATGGCATTCCGGTTGATTTTGTGGCCAAACTGCTGCCCTTAAAAAGCCGCCTGAGCCTGGGTGTATGGTTACACGTTTATTTGCAGCACTCCGCTACAACCAGTACGCGGGCTAACAACAACAAACAAACCGCCGCCTTCAGCAAAAAGAAGTTGCTGGATGTGATCAGCCATTTACACAACATTATCACCAACTTTCCGGCGAACAAACCTTACAAAACAACGTGGAGCAATTACTACGAGGATACTATCCTTAGTAAGGAATACTTGCAGGAGAAAGAAAAGATTATGCACACATTTTGCGGGCAAACAAAGGCCCGCACCGTGTTGGACCTGGGCGCCAATGACGGCTATTTTTCCCGGTTATTTGCCAGCCATAATATGCAGGTAATAGCCACCGATTCAGACAACCGCTGTATTTCGAGGTTGTACCAGGAGGTGAAGCAGAACAATATTCAGCATATACATCCTTTGCTGCTGGACATAGCCAACCCCTCCCCCGCCATTGGGTTTCATAACCAGGAGCGGGCGGCCTTTCACGATCGCATTAAAACCGACCTGGTAGCAGCGCTGGCCCTTGTTCATCACCTGGTTATTGGCAAGAATATATCTTTGCCGGTGCTGGCTTCCTATTTTAACGACATAGCGCCTGAACTGATCATTGAGTTTGTGCCAAAGGAAGATGAAAAAGTAAAACAGATGCTGGCCACCAGGCCCGATACTTTTATAGATTACGACCAGGCCCATTTTGAAGCCTATTTCGCAAAATACTTTGATACTGTTGAGAAGAAGACTGTTGTGGGAACCAGCAGAACTTTATACAGAATGAAAAGAAAATAACCTATGCGTTCAAAGCTACAGTCGTATGCGCTGTACCTGATCTTACTCCCTGTATTCTTTGTACTTCACGGCTACCTGGAGAATTTTGGTTTTATAAGCCCAGGTGAAGGTGTTTTGTTAGCACTCGTTTATACTGCCAGCACTTTAGCAGTGGCCGTAATTTGCTGGCTGTTTTTTCGCAACCTGCCCAAGGCAGCGCTGGTGGCCTTTTTGGTAATGGCCAGCTATTTTTTCTTTGGCGCCGGGTACGATTTCCTAAAAGCACACGCGGCTCCATTCTTCAGCAAATACATCGTACTGTTTAGTGTGTTCTTCATGCTGGTTATTGCAGCGATCATATACCTAAAGAAAACTAACAGATCATTTAAACCACTCACAGGATTTTTGAACCTGCTGTTTATTATTTTCATTGTTGTTGATACCGGTAGTCTTGTGGTAAAAAGTACTGGCACTCACCAATCTGCGTTAGTAAAGAACAGTACTTACCAGCCTTGCAATAGTTGTAATAAACCCGACATCTATTTTTTATTAATGGATGGGTATGCCAGCACGGTTGCCCTGGCGCAATGGTATAAGTACCATAATGATCTTGATAGTTTCCTTTTACAAAGAAAATTCAGCATTCAGGCCCACAGCCGGTCTAATTATAATTTTACGCCCTTCTCTATGGCCTCCATCCTCAATATGCGGTATTTACAAGGCCCGGAGCACCCCAAACAGGTAACCTTAACTGATTATGCCAACTGCGAGGCGCCCATCCGTAATAATGAGGTAATAAAAACACTGAGTGCGGCAGGTTATGACATAGTGAACTATTCCATTTTTAACCTGGCAGGCCATCCCTCGCTTATTGAGCAGGACTTTCTCCCTTTGAATACCCGGCTCATTACTGAACGAACCATGCTGGCTTACGTGCGAAAAGATATTGGCTGGAAGCTGGCTAAATGGTATCCGTTTAAATGGTTTTGGAGTGGTGATATTATGAACACCAACAACAATAACCAGCGGTTTATTGAACTGGTAAAAACAAGCGCCGCCACCAAAAGCGCCCGTCCCCGTTTTATTTATGCCCATTTATCCCGCCAAAGTATAAACGCATGGCACCCCGC
>CBIMFG010000671.1:0-3911 GCA_966243125.1 uncultured Niastella sp. | reverse complement strand
CATGCGGTAAAAAATCCAGATCAAAAAGGTATTGGCCAGCAATGGGGCCGAAAAAAAGTTCCACTCCCAAAAGAGCGAGGTCGTAAGCATATGCGCCATGGCCGGCAGGTAATTGGGCCGGGGCAACAGCTTTTGGTCGTTACAAATGCGATTGAATAAAAGCGCCTGGCCGTACAACAGCAAAAAGGTAATAAGTACGTACAGTACGGGCGGTATGTGCAGGGGTTTTAACCCCTGTATGAGCCAATTGTATAAGAAATGATCTTCCGGTTGTTGTATTGGACCGGCAGGGTGCAGAAAGCTATTAAATTTCAGAATTAAACCATAAACCAGCAATAACAAGATATTGCTGGAGGTTTTTTGCTTGAATATTCCTGTCACTCAAACAGATATTTAAAATTCAATTTTGGCGAATGTTAGATAGTTTCTGTATTGACATGGAACGATGATAGCGTTGCTGCTTATTTGCTTTCCCAGCCGGGGCATGAATTCCACGCCTCTTTCCAGGTTTTTCAACGTTGGATGCCGGGTTATTTTGCCATCAGCGCCTACGCTGTGATCGTTCAATAACAAGGTTCTGCGTTCGTATAAATTAAACAAAAAGTGCAGCTCGCCGCCGGTATTCATCAATGTATGTGATACCAGCGCATCTGTTTCATCGTCAAACTGCGTTTTGGAGATCACATTGCTCCATTGCAGCGTTTCATCTTTATCGAACGACAGCACCATAATGTTTTCTGCATGATACCTTGTAGCAGCTGAACCTCCATATCGGTTCCAGGGCGACCGCCAGGGACTATAGTAGGGCGACCAGTAACTATAATCAAGTGGCGACGACCAGGGATTGTTATAATACAGATAATCCCATCTATTAAACGTACCGCCGCGCGATGTAGTATACATTGATTCAGCGGTTAAGATATAACCGCCATCACGTTTTATAATTATATCACTAATGAAATAGTCATTAAAGGAAATGCGCAGATTGGCATCGGGGCCTTTGGCCTGTTTGCGCAAATCGTCGTTAAAGGTGAGCATGGCTTCCTTCAGCACTGAATCGGCCGTTTTATCCCAGATCACCGTATACAACCCTTCTACATTACCCCGCTTTTGCTTATAGTACAGCGCCGAAAACAAATAACGTTTGTTAGTATTATCAATTTTCACTTTCACTTCATCCAGCACCCGTTCGTCTTTACTATGCAGGTCTTTAAAGTTGAACTTCTCCTCTCCTGCTTTTTTAGTGATCAGCTCCAGGTTACTGATGTAATCGCTCCCGTTCTTTCGTACAAATTTGCCGAAGACCATATCGCCATCATTATCCAGCAGAAAATCGGTAAAATAATCGTTCCGTTCTTCCATGGCCATGCTCATATGGTGCTTTTGCTGCAATTGCATTTCGCTATTGTACAGCGCGGTGGTGAACAGGAAGTTTTTTGGGTTCTTGTTATTGATCTTAAACACCATGATCTTTTGCTTATCGTCGCTGTAGATGGTGCTGTATAATTTGTTGCTGGCAGCCCAGCCAATACGGGTGGTATCTAATTCAACAGGCTCCGTTAGGCGTTTGGCATTGGCATCAAGTTTAACGGCCATGCAATACACAATGCTTCTGCGTTGAAACTGGTAGATCATCCAAACATGATCGCTGTACGGCACAAAATCCACATTGATCCAACGGTCGTCTAACGCATCTACCTTCACCCGGTCGAGCAATTTCATCTCGGGGTTATAAACACTGATAGCGTTCTCGTTACGGTTATTTTTAAAAACCAGAGTGTTTTGCCCAATTTTTCCGATGATCTCAAAATCTGTTCTACGGCTGTCTTCCCGTTCTGCTTCAGAATAAGTGATCTTCTGAGCAGTACTGATCGTTGAAAAAGCAACCAGTGAAAGCACTGCCAGGAGTACCTGTCGCCCGATTTTTTCGCAATATTTCGTCATGATAGTGAAATACATGTTATATGCCAAATTACTGATTGTTAAACGGCTGCCCAAAATTTCAATATAAATTTAAGCATTCATTTTTCCTGATTCACAAACAACCCAAAGTGCATAAATTTCGATGACATAACGATTTGAAGCGATAAAACCGCGGAGAATTAATTTTTTTACGTATACCTTTGTATCAGCGTGCCCCGGGCTATCAGCCCGGGGTTCTATTATTTTTACAAAAAACCCTTTGATAACGGGATAAGCGACAACTACCGTGGGCAATAAAACTAATAAAGTAACAGTTGCCACCTTACTCATTGCGTTAGGAATTATTTATGGCGATATTGGAACATCTCCATTGTATGTACTGACAGCAATTACCGGTGGCCGGACGATAGATGAAAGATTGATTCTGGGTTCATTGTCCTGTATTATCTGGACACTCACCCTGCAAACCACTCTAAAATACGTTGTGCTTACCCTTAAGGCGGATAACCGCGGTGAGGGTGGCATATTTTCGTTATACGCATTGGTACGCAGGCAAAGGAGGTGGCTGGTGCTACCTGCTATGCTGGGGGGCGCCGCCCTGTTGGCCGATGGTATGATCACGCCACCCATTTCGGTTACCTCTGCCATCGAAGGTTTACGTAACATTAAGGCGTTAGGCCCAATTGAAGATAACACCATTGTATATATTGTTATTGCCATTTTAAGCGTACTGTTCTTTCTGCAACAATTTGGTACGGCTTCTATAGGCAAAATGTTTGGCCCCATCATGCTCTGCTGGTTTTGTATGCTGGCCATACTGGGCGCCACCCACCTGTTAGATGACCTGCATATTTTTAGAGCACTAAGCCCATATTACGCTATAGACCTGCTGGCCAACTACCCCAAAGGTTTCTGGCTGCTAGGCGCCGTGTTCCTTTGTACAACTGGGGCCGAAGCCCTGTACAGCGATCTGGGCCATTGTGGCCGGGCCAACATCCGGTACTCCTGGATCTATGTTAAAACAGCACTGATCCTGAACTACCTGGGCCAGGGCGCTTACCTGCTGTCGAATTTTCATGGTAGAATAATCACCCATGAAATGATCAGCGATGGGTTCAACCCATTTTATGCAATTATGCCGCATTGGTTTTTGATCCCTGGCATTTTGATCTCCACCGCGGCAGCCATTATTGCGAGCCAGGCACTCATCAGCGGGTCGTTTACGCTTATCAGTGAAGCCATGAGGTTGAACCTGTGGCCCAAATTAAAGATCAACTACCCCACCGAAGAACGGGGCCAGCTATATATTCCCGGCATTAACATGCTTTTATTTGTGGGTTGTGTGGGTATGGTGTTATACTTTAAAAAATCGAGCAATATGGATGCGGCCTATGGTTTGGCCATCACCATTTGTATGCTTGCCACCACCATTTTGTTTGCCAACTTTTTGGTAAGCCGCCGGGCCAAGCCCATCTGGATCTATCTGTTCCTGATCGTTTATTTCACGCTGGAGCTGTCGTTCCTGTTCGCCAACCTGGAGAAATTCCCACACGGTGGTTTTGTAACCCTGCTGGTAGGCGGCGGACTGTTCTTTGTGATGTACATCTGGTACCGCAGCCGTAAGATCAAGAACCGGTATGTGGAGTTTGTTAGGCTGGAACACTATATTCCCCAGATCCAGGAGCTGAGCAACGACAAAACCGTTCCCAAGTTCGCCACGCACCTGGTATACCTTACCAGCGCCAATAACCCCAAGGAAATTGAGCATAAGATCATTTATTCCATCCTGAATAAAAAGCCCAAACGGGCCGATATTTACTGGTTCGTACACGTTGACACCCTCGACGACCCATACACCTGCGAGTACACGGTAGAACATATTATCCCCAACGATATCATTCGCGTTGAGTTCAGGTTAGGTTTCAGGATGGAACCGAAGATCAACCTCATGTTCCGCAAAGTAGTGGCCGACCTGGTAGCCAATAAAG
>CBIMFG010000670.1:0-3912 GCA_966243125.1 uncultured Niastella sp. | reverse complement strand
TATCCGCCCGCACGATGGGTTTCCTTATGGGTGAGTAACCCTCTTTTATAGCTCACCGAAGAAGGAGAGCCAAGTTGGTAACTGGTGATAGTGGAAAAATTATCCTTGTAATCACTAAAATTAGAATAGTTAAACACCTCGTACCCACCATTCTGGTTGATCACTTTTACCGTGGAATATCCAACAAACACACCATCCAGGTCATAGGTATGATAAATGTTTTCAGAGATCGTTAAATTCGCTATTGTTACCGCAAGTATAGGGATCCCATTATCATTCAATAAGGTAAAGTGATGCAGCGCCTCCCGGCTTAATACATTGTAATTCGCATTGTAGATCTGACCTGTAGAATTTCCATCCTCACTTTCATATACATACCGGGTATATATATTTTCACCGGTTGGAAGGGTTTTTGCCACTTGTTTGATCCGCAATCCGCCCACATTGGTGTTACCCGAATTGGCATCATAGTATTGATTCAATTCATACTGAAATTCCAGGTTTTCTCCTGCAGCATCCACTATTTTCGTAAGCACATTGGCCTTTGTTCTGGTTGCATCGGGCGCTTTATTGGCATCGGGAACCAGGGTTGTTCCGGAGGTATTTACATTGTAATAGCCCCAGTAATCGAATTCCACAGAATTTCTTGGCGGCAGATTAACGGATGTTTCATAGTAAAATGTCTTCATCTTTATGGGAGGATCTGTTACCGTAGCAGCCGTACCATACAGGTTTATATAATCCAGTTTCAACCGCAGCGCTTCGGGATCGGATGAAGGATCACCAAAATAACTATAATTAAACTCATACCTTTTTAATGCATTTCCTTTAACTGAGGTTGCGGCATCATAGGGGTAAAGGGTAATATTTGTTAACCTGGCTGCGCCAGACAGATCCCTTCTGTCGAATTGATAGCTGAAGTTCACTTCTCCCAGGGTTGTGGTGATCTTGCTCAGGTATACAGGTAGAAACTCAACCGTACTTGTAATATCTTTTACTTCGGTACCATCATCATCTATTCCATAACCCGTTTTTACGATACGGCTGGTTGCATAATGTTTGGTTGTATACGTGGGACCTGTGATATAACTAAAATCAATTTCATCTGTATTATTAAAAGCAACTATTTTATCCAGATACCATGTGCTGGTAAAATCTGTGGATTTATTAAAGATATTCGTGGTTGAGACGTCAATGGATGCAAAAAAATACTGGTTCCCCTGATCATCTATTACCTCCCAGCCTCTGTCAAAAATAAAATCGTGTGTGATCTTATACCCGGTATTATTAGGAAAAACAGGATTGCCATTTTCATCGAGTACAAATTGAAAACTGAAATAAGGCGTTTCTACACTGTACAGATCGGGTTCGCCGTCTATTTGACCGGTGCCAATCGCATTCATCAAATCCTGATTTGTTGTACCCGCCGCAGCAGCGGCCGCTATTTGAGGCCCTGATGCATTAGGGCCTGCATACCCATGATTTTGGTCATCAGGAAGTCCCCTGACCATTCTGGTAATTTGTCCACCCGCTTTTAGCTGCCAGCCAAGCCCAACATAATTCGCCACATCCTGCACCTTTATACCTCTGGAGCCAACATACGTAAGGGATACAGGAACACTCAGGGTTTTAGAGGGCAACTCACTTAAAGGAATATTTACAATATTAGCCCCCGTATACAAACTCGCATTATAAGCTGTATTGGAAACAAAGAACTTGTTATTCACTGAGGGCAGTACGATTGCATTGGGATCCTGTACTCCCTGGGAATAACCGGAATAAAACGAAGCGAGTAAGATCGCTATTATCAAATGCCTTTTCATGTAAGGTTATTTATAGTCCTGGTATTATTGTTTGTTCCTGATCTTAAAATGTATAGCCTATTCTGAATTTTATGGGCTGGGCACGGGGTGTTTGTGCATGCCATAAAAAATCGTACAGCAATTGCATGGTGCTGGTCTTCTTGCCTATTTTGATCTTCTTCTCAACGCCCAGCAACGCGCTTTTTTGCCACACATCCACATCGGCTATCTCTGCCAGTTTGCTAAACGCCTGCAGGTAATTATATTCAAAACCACCGCTGATCCAGAAGCTGCCTTTCGCTTTTACATCCACGTAACTGCGAAGCCCAATACCCTGGTTGCTCAGGGAGATGTTTTTTATATCGCTGCCCCAGCCCAGCTTATAGCTTATGCCTAACCCGGCGGTAGCCTTATCGCTGAACTTATATCCTGCGGTTGCTGCGAGATCGGTGGTAACCGGTAAAAAAGAATTTCCTTTTTGACTTTGCAGATTGACGCCGTATTCAATGCGCTGTAAAAACCGTTTGGTCTTTTGGGTGTTGGGTTTGAAGTCAGGTATTTCCAGGTCACTGCTGCCAATGACGCCTGATTTGGCGGCTTTGTCTTTTAACTGGGTGAGACTGGCCTGGCCCGATTGCACCTGCTGTTGCAGGTATTGCTCCTGGTTGGTACCGCTGCCCATGCGTTGCGCCACCAGGTTACCCACCGAGGCGCGCGTTTGCAAGCCTTCCATCGCCTGCGGCGTTCCATAGTTTTCGGGTACGGGAAACAGTTGACCCAGGTAACTGTTCTTCTGCATAAAATTTTGAAAGGCGGGCGCCTTTTGCACAAGGGCCAGGACTGTTTTCTCCAGTTTATCCTGGTTATTCAGGATATTCTTATAATCGGCTAACTGTTGCTGATAATAGTATACCTCTTTATTTAATCCTATTAACTTGTTGCCAAGTCCATATTGCATTAACCGGTTCTTCAACTCCTGCTCCCGCTTTTTTATAAAATCCTTTATCTCGCCCGCTTGTTGTAACCTGCCCTGCAATTGCCCAAGCTCATTATTGAGCCCTTGTAATTTATCCAGGTTGCCGGTGGCATTGGAAAGGGCGCCTTCGGCTTTTTGTTTTCCCAGAAAATTAAAGGCGGTATGCAGGCTATCCAACCGGGGTATATATTCCTGTAACGGACGGGGAATTGTTTTAGTAACGGGTGTTTTCAGCTTATCACGGAAAGACTGGTATTTCTTTGCTGCTTTATCAAATACTTGTTTGGCCGCCAGGCTGTCTTTCTGCGCTACTAACTCTTTCAATGCACTCTCCTGCTTTTGAACCCGGGTAAGAAGCCCCTCGGTTTGTTTGTTAACCCTTGCTTCCAGTTTACTGTACTTCTTCTGCAGTTTGTCAATCGCTTTATCACTCAACTGCAAATTGTACACGCCTATGCCTGTGGTATCCGCAGGAACACTACCCTGGGCATGAAGTACCGGCCCCTTCAGGCATAGACATAGCAGGGTTAATAAGATCACAGGGAATCTCATAAACATAGCATTAACGTATTGTTATTATAAAATGAGCGCAAAACATCATCCCGCTTTGTATAGCAGGAAAATGGAAAACCAGTAATGAATTTTGTTAGCCTAGATACGCATGTGGATAACCGGGTGGAGTAAAATATTTTTCCTCATGAGCAGTTCAGGCCAGGGGTGGTCGGTAGTCGGTAGCGGGTGGTGGGTAATAGCGAAAGTATGACACTTCAGGAATAAAAAAACATATTCACAACTGTTTTTAATAAACGCGCAATTTTGCCAATAGGCGTGCAGATTTTACCGATAGACGTGTAAACCCTGGTAACCTGTGAGCAATTCTATCCAAAAAAAAAGTCTCCCGGCGCGCCGGGGAGACTCAAATACAATTATACAATAGTGGCTATTTTTTATTCTTTCTGCATTAGCCGTATAGCCGCCTTCAGCTCCGCTACTTCCTTTTCCAGGGTTTGCAGCTTTTGTTTGTCGATGGACTGCTGCTTTATTTGTTTATCCTGCTCAATCACATACAGCGTAAGCTCCTCGATCTTCTTTAACAAGGCAGCCTGGTTATCTGCAACATCCAGTCCGTTCTTT
>CBIMFG010000669.1:0-3917 GCA_966243125.1 uncultured Niastella sp. | reverse complement strand
CCCCACCGCTTAACTGATGCGGATACTTGATCCGGTATGCATCTGGCAATTGCACTTTTACCAGCAACTCTTTTACCCGCGCCCGCGTTTTTGACGCATCCCATTTCAACAGGTTTGGGATCACACCAATATTCTCTTCAACTGTGTAATGCGGAAAAAGGCTGCTTGCCTGTAACACATAACCAATATCCCGTCGTAATAAATGAGCGGGTTTTGCAGTAATATCTTCACCATTAATAGTAATTCTTCCCGAGGTAGGTTCTATTAACCGGTTTATCATACGCAGCAGCGTTGTTTTACCGCTGCCACTGGCGCCCAGTAATGCCAGGTGTTCGCCCGCAGCTACGTCCATTGATAGTTGATCTACTGCTGCTTTGGGTCCATACAATTTGCTCACCTGTTGAATACTGATCATGCCATTGAATTAAAGAGGTTGTTGATGGACTCAGCATAGGTTGGATGCGCAAAAATATTTTCGGCTAACTGGCTGGCGGTAACCCCACCCAGCATGGCTATCTGCAACAACGACATAAGCTCACCACCGCCGGCGCCAAGTACTACCGCGCCTAATATTTTATTGGTTTCTGCGTGTACGATCGCCTTCATAAATCCTTTTGTTTCTCCGGCTTCAATACCCCGGGCCACTCTTGTCATGGGAAGCTTTGCTACTTTAAAAGGTAATTGCTGCGCATGGGCTTCCGTTTCATTCAATCCTATGCGCCCCATTTCAGGGTCCATAAAAACACAATAAGGAACAGGGCGGTTGCTGATGGTTACATCCAGCTGTTCAATAATATTTTTATATACCACCAAATAATCGTTGTAAGAAATATGGGTAAACGCGGGGCCGCCCTTTACATCACCCAACGCATAAATACCGGGCACGTTTGTTTCCAGTTTTTCGTTCACCCGAATATAACCATTCTTATCCGTTTCCACCCCCGCTCTTTCCAACCGCAGCCGGTCGGTATTGGGACGGCGGCCGGTTGCTATCAACACATGCGACGCTGTAATTATTCTATGGGTAGCGTCATCTGTCATAAGCGTAAGTGCACCACTGGCATCATTACGGATCGATTCCACATTTATATTTCGTAAGATAGTAATTCCTTCTTCTTCCAGGATCGACTGTATCTCATCCGACACATCTTTGTCTTCTTTGGCCAGTAATGCCGAGGAGCGGTTCAGGATGGTAACGTTGCTGCCAAACCGCCTGAACATTTGTGCGAACTCTATAGCTATATAACCCGCACCAACAATTACCAGGTGTGTTGGAACAATTTGTAATTCCATAATGGAAGTGGAGGTAAGGTAAGGCACCCCTTCGAGCCCTTTTATGGGTGGAATGGCAGGCCGCGCTCCGGTATTAATAAAAACGTATTCACCCATGCATTCATGCATATTGCCATTCTTATAGGTAACTACAATTTGTTTGTTACCGGTAAAAATAGCTTCGCCCCGCATGATGTCTATCTTTTCCTGTTTTCCCAGTGAACCTTCCAACCCGTTCCTGAACTGGTCAACAACGCCTTTCTTCCGTTTTATGATGGTTTGTATATCGATGTCCGCATTACCGGTTGTTACGCCGTATTCCTGCATCCTGCCCGCCTGAAAAGCATTCTTCGCGCTGGCCACCATTGTTTTGGTGGGCGTACAGCCTTCGTTGATACAGGTGCCGCCAATATGTTCTTTTTCAACCAATGCAATTGTCCATCCTTTGGCAGCCAGTTTGGTAGCTAGCGGATTGGCCGCCTGGCCTGAACCAATGATCAAAGCATCATATTTTTTCATGCAGCAATTAATTTTAGAGAACCTGCCAACAGGCATCTACAAACCACCGTTTGGTATCCGTTAAATTACCAACCGGTTTAAAGCCATTGTTCAGCGCCATCTCTTCAATTTGTTCCAGCGTAAACTTCTGTGAAATTTCCATCCAGATGTATTCATTCTTTTTGAATAAAATTTCAGCATTCCCAATCCGAACGGTTCTGTCGTTTAGACATACCAGAAAGCTTTTGCAGCTCCCGGTTTCAGGTTCATAACTACAATAATGTTCAAAATCACTCAGTCTGAAATTCCCTTGCAACTCCCGGTTTATTCTCTCCAGCAAGTTAAGATTAAATAAGCTGGTAATACCTGCCCGGTCGTTATAGGCCCTCCGGATCACATTCGGGTTCTTTACCAGGTCAAAACCCATGATCACCAGATCGCCAGCATTTAAATTCTCTCGAAGAGTTGAACAAAAAGCATGGCTTTCTTCAATGGCCATATTGCCGATATTACTACCCAAACATAAAACCACTTTCCGGTTGGGGGAGTGTTCTTTGGCGTCTGAAAGCATGTGAAAATACTCGCCATTCATCGGAATGATGGGCATGTTGGGCAATGTTGCAGGCAGCGTATTTTGTATGAGATCAAGCACGGCGCCGGAAATATCGATCGGAATGTAATTGAAAGCCGCCCCCTGTTTGGTGAGCGCCTTCATGAGGTGAACAGATTTGTAACAATCTCCCGGGCCTAATTCAATAAGATCAAAGGGCGATCCGTCTTTTATTAACAATTTCGTCATCTCCGGTAACCGGGTAATGAAGATCTCCAGCTCACACCGGGTAAGATAATAGTCCTCACTATGCATAATTTGCTGAAAAAGCCTGTCGCCCACAGCATCATAAAAATATTTGGAAGGAAGTCTTTTGGGGTATTGAGACAGTCCTGCTATGATATCGTCGTAAAATGGCTGGAGAGTGCTGATTACGGTTTCTTTGGGTAGATCTTTAATGGCAGGGTTGCTGATACAATCACTATTATTCATTCGTTTCATTTTTACTTAGAGAATGGTTATTGTTACCTTTTTTCCCCCGTATTTGGGGTCATAGTTGCAAGATTTATGCCTTCTTGGATTTTACTATTTTGCACCCGTTATGAACAGCTTGAAACGGCTTTTTTCAAAAGATGAAGTGACCTTACTGGCAGTGGAAACAATTGACCCACAATTGCTTCATGCCCCTGTGCGTATTCCATTGTATATCGTGCTGTTCCTAACAGAAGGGAACGGCGTTTGGTTCGCCGATGTCGGATAATTTGAATTTCAGGCGCCCGAAAGTTGTTTGCTACCCCCTGAATCGGCCCGATTGTATCTTTCCCGTAATAAGAAGTAAGTATTTCCTGGTTAACTGGTCAACTGGTTAACTGGTCAACTTGTTAACCTGTTTTGCCAGGAAGGTTAAAATTTCATTCCCAATTTCTGTCCCATGCGTTTCCAGCGCAAAATGACCGGTATTGAAAAATTTTGTGATAGCCTTAGGTATATCTTTTTTGAATGCTTCTGCACCTGCCGTAAATAAAAATGGATCCTGATTACCCCAAACAGCTAACAGTGGCGGTTGTTGTTCCCTGAAATATTTATGAATAGCAGGATATAGTGCCACGTTATTTGCATAATCCTTAAACAGGTCCAACAAAATTTCTGCTTTACCTTCTTTGGTAGTAAAAAACTGATCGAGCGTATAAGATTCAGGTGCTATTAACGTTTCGTTCTCTACTCCGGTAACATATTGCCATTTTATGGCGCCCGCTTCAGTCATCCCCCGCAATGCATTTCTATTGTCCTGGGTAGGTGCGGCCCAATACTGTTGCATGGGCTTCCAGCCTGGTGTTAATCCTTCTTCATATACATTACCATTTTGAGTAATAATGCCTGTAATTTTTTCCGGGTTGGCCATTGCAATCCGAAAACCTACCGGCGCACCAAAATCAAATACGTATATGGCAAACCGTTTCAACCCCAACTGAATTATAAATTCCTGCATGTACATAGCCAGGTTGTTAAACGTATATTCAAACGACTGGTGATCGGGTGTATCTGAATAACCAAAGCCTGGCATATCAGGCGCAATCACCCGGTATTGTTTACTTAA
>CBIMFG010000668.1:0-3922 GCA_966243125.1 uncultured Niastella sp. | reverse complement strand
TCAAGTAAAATAGATGTTGAAAAAGCACTCGGTACTTTGTCGTACTGATAAAAAGCTAATGCATATGAACAACCCGCTTTCATGGGCAATGTGTATTATCGGCGCCGCATGGTTGTTGTCGTCGTGTAAAGATGATAAAGCCAACAGTCAACCTGCCGCCCCGCCACCCGTTCCTGTAAACGTATATACCGTAACTAAAGGCAAGGCTACCTATTACGATCAATATCCGGCCACGGTAACCGCATTAAACCAGGTTGATCTGCGGCCCCAGGTGAATGGTTATTTAACCGGCATCTTTTTTAAAGATGGCAGCCGGGTAAGAAAAGGGCAGAAACTATATACCGTAGATCAGCAACAATACGTGGCCAATTACCAGCAGGCACAGGCTAATTTGCAGGTGCAGGAAACCAACCTCATGAAAGCGCAAAAAGATGCCGACCGCTACCATGAGCTGGAAAAACACGATGCTATTGCCAAACAACAGGTTGATTATGCCGACGCTGCCCTGGAGGCCGCCAAAAAACAGGTAGCTGCTGCCCAGGCCAATGTTTCAAGCGTGCAAACCGGTTTGCGGTATACCACTATTTATGCGCCCTTTGATGGTACCATTGGTATTTCACAAGCCAAACTGGGTACTGCTGTTTCGGCAGGGCAAACCTTGCTGAATACCATTTCTTCTGATGACCCCATGGCTGTTGACGTGGCTATTGATCAAAAAGACCTGTATCGTTTTGAGCAATTGCACAAGAAAAACGCCGACGCCAAAGATTCTACTTTCAAATTGATCATGCCCGGGCAGGAAATATATCCGCACCCCGGTCAGATCTATTTAATTGACCGCGCTGTTGATCCCCAAACGGGTACCATTAAAGCCCGGCTGGTGTTTCCCAATAAACAAAACGACCTAAAGGCCGGTATGACTACAAATGTGCAGATCCTGAACAATGCCAATACAGAAAAATTACTGATACCTCAAAAAGCTGTTGTTGAGCAAATGGGTGAATACTTTGTTTATACTACCGATGGCAAAGCCGCCCATCAAAAAAAGGTAAGTCTGGGCGCAAAAATCGGCGACCGGGTAGTGGTGAATGATGGTGTGAACGAAGGCGAACAGGTTATTACCGATGGCTTACAGAAGTTAAAAGAAGGAGCGCCTGTTCAGATTGGACAACCCAATGCAGCGGGCGCAAACGCAGCGAAGTAATATTGATCAATTTCAAGAAGCTACTTTATGATCGCTAATACATTTATAAAACGACCGGTAACCGCTATCGTAATCTCTATTGTGATTGTAATGACAGGTTTACTGGCCATGGATGGTTTACCTGTAGCGCAATATCCCAATATCACCCCCCCTGTGGTTCAGGTAACCGGTGCTTTCACCGGCGCCGACGCTCAAACGGTTGAACAAACCACCACCACTGCCGTTGAAACGCAAATAAATGGTACGCCCGGCATGGCTTTTTTGCAAAGCAACAGTACCAGCGATGGCCGTACCACTATGAACGTAACTTTTGAAGTAGGTACCAATGTTGACATTGCCGCCCTGGACGTACAAAACCGGGTAAGCGTGGCTACGCCGGCCTTGCCCGATGATGTTAAGCGGTTGGGTTTAACCGTTCGTAAGCGTAACCCCAGTATCTTAATGCTGGTGGCCATGTTCTCACCCAAAGGAACACACGCGGTGCCCTTCCTCGACAACTTTACCAACATCTATGTAAAAGACGCCCTGCTACGCGTAAAAGGCGTGGGTGACGTATTTACCCGGGCCGATGATTTTAGTATGCGGGTTTGGCTGCAGGCCGATAAGCTGGCGCAATTAGGCATTACCGCCAATGAAGTTATTGCAGCGTTGCAGGAACAGAACCTCCAGGTGGCAGCCGGTTCAGTAGGCGCGCCGCCGCAACGCTCGGTACAGGCTTTTGAATATACCGTGTTCACCAACAGCCGGCTTACTACGGCAGATCAGTTTAAAAATATTGTGGTGCGTAGCAATCCGCAGAATGGTTCTATTGTTTACCTGAATGATGTTGCACGGGTAGAACTGGGTAAATTCAACTATTCAAACAATTCATATGTAGATGGACAACGGGCTTCGTACCTGCTGGTTTACCAGGCCCCCGGCAGCAATGCATTGGAAACTGCACAGGGCGTGTATGATGTAATGGACCGGTTAAAGAAATCTTTCCCCTCCGATGTAGATTATGTTGTTCCTTTTGAAGCCGTTTCTGTGGTGAAAGTATCCATACATGAAGTGGTGGAAACCCTGCTGGAGGCATTGGCGCTGGTTGTGCTGGTGGTATTCCTGTTTTTGCAAAACTGGCGGGCTACCCTCATTCCGGTGTTGGCCATCCCCGTTAGTATTATTGGCACTTTTATATTTTTTATTCCGCTTGGCTTTACCATCAATACCCTTACGTTGTTTGGTTTTGTGCTGGCGATAGGTATTGTAGTTGATGATGCTATTGTGGTGGTGGAAGCGGTACAGCATTATATGGATGTACAAAATATGTCGGCCAAAGATGCCACAGTAGCTGCCATGTCCGATATCTCGGGGCCGGTGGTGGCTATTGCCCTTATTTTGGCATCGGTGTTTATTCCGGTCGGTTTTATTCCTGGTATTGTGGGCAGGCTGTATCAGCAATTCGCCATAACCATTGCCATTTCGGTGTTGATCTCGGCATTTATAGCGTTGTCGCTTACCCCGGCTTTGTGTACCCTGTTATTGAAACCCAGCCATATTACCAAAGAGGCAAAAGGATTGAACAGGCTTTTCTTTAAGTTCAATGCATGGTTCGATCGTACTACCAATTCTTATGGCCGTGGTGTAAGCAGATTTATTAAAGGTTCGCGTTATGCGGTGATCTTGTTGTTGTGTATTTTAATAGGAACCTTCTTGCTCTTTAAAACCAAACCTACCGGTTTTATTCCAACAGAAGATGAAGGCCGCGTATACATCACTTATGAGTTGCCCGAAGCTTCTTCAACCACCCAAAGTATTGAAGTACTGAATACCATTCAAAATACATTAAAAAGCATGCCTGCCGTTGCGCACTATGCGGCATTGGGCGGATTGAATGTGGTTACCTTCTCCACTAAATCAAACGCGGGTACCGTATTTACCCAGTTAAAACCCTGGGATGAAAGAAAAGATAAACAGCTGCAGATAAACGGGGTGATTGCAGAAGTGCAAAAAAGATTATCTGCCATCAAAAACGCCAATGTGGTGGTTATACCGCCACCACCCATACCCGGGCTTGGACAAACCGCCGGTTTTACCTTTGAACTACAGCAACGCGAAAGCACAGATGATTTAAAGACCTTTGAAAAGGTGGTGCAGAATTTTGTGGCAGAAGCCAATAAACGGCCAGAGATAAACCGGGCATTTTCATTTTTTACTGCGCGTACACCCGGTTATCAGGTAAATGTAGACCGGGAGCAATGCAAAAAGCTCGGCGTTTCTATTTCAGATGTGTTCAATACCATGCAAACATTCCTGGGCAGCCGTTATGTAAATGATTTTAATATTTATGGAAGAAACTTTCGTGTAGTGGCCCAGGCAGACACTACCTTCCGTGGCGACATAAGCGAACTGCAACGGTATTATGTGCGCAATGCTGCAGGCGGTATGATACCCCTTAGTGCAGTTACCACTTACACATCCACCGAAAGCGCCCCATTGATCCAGCACTACAACCTGTTCAGGTCTGCCGAAATAAACGGCGGCTCAAAAGAAGGGTATAGTAGTGGTGAAGCCCTTACTGCATTACAACAGGTGGCCGATAAAGTATTGCCCACCGGCTACGGGTATGAGTTTTCGGGGTTAAGCCGGGAGGAGGTAAATGCCGGTTCAAAAACTGTGTACATCTTCGCGCTGTCTATAGCGTTTGTATTTCTGTTTCTGGCGGCATTGTACGAAAGC
>CBIMFG010000667.1:0-3924 GCA_966243125.1 uncultured Niastella sp. | reverse complement strand
CGGTGACCTCTTGCATGCCATGCAAGCGCTCTAGCCAACTGAGCTAATTCCCCAAAATATCGTAGTTGAACTGTGACCTTCCCGACCGTGTCGGGACGCTCTAGCCAACTGAGCTAATTCCCCAGATAATCAATCTTATATAGAAGATGTCGATTATTTTAGAGTTTGCAAATATAGAGTTCTCCTTTATTCTCACCAAAAAAATATCCCTGCAAATCAATATTTAGACCTTGGCTTTGACCACCAAACAGGCAATTCCCTTTGTTTTGCGAGTTTATGGTTACTCAGAGCGAGTTTTAATCTCCTCATGATGAAAGTTATCCATTGCATAATGAAATTAGCCATTTACAAAACGAATATAAAACATTACAAGCAGGTTTATTGAAATTACCGATTGAGTTTTAAGAGCCGCAGATCAGGTTGCAGGCCCTACTGCGTGAGTTTAAGCTAACTCCTGACAGGAGTTAGCCTACTCCTGATAAGAGTAGGTGAAGACTCAGTATGCGAAGCTTACAACTCATGCTGCAAAAGCAAAAAAACGCATTGTAAACCTTCCAATACGATCGACAGCCTGGTCATACTGAAAAAACAAGTCTCAAACTCATTATGCAGGCCCTTAAACCAATGTTGCAAAATGTAAAATCCGTTCTGCAAAGGATAAAATTCAACATGCAAAGGTTAATTCCCAAAAAACTGACTTGCTCCCCTATTTCCACTAAATTAGCTATCATGAAAACACTCGCACTCATAGGCGGCACCGGCTGGGTATCAACTGGTGGCATTTGCCCTCAGTTAAATACGTGAAAAACACCTGTATTTATTCCATAAAATCTGCGTAACATAGTATTACTGATTCTAAATCGTTATCCCCTTTCGTGCGCCTGTTAAATCCCGCCCACCAGTAATAATTTATTACACGCTAAAATCTACCTGTATGCGCAACATAAAAAACACGCTGTGTTATCGGTGGTTCAAAGAAGTATGGAATGAAGAACAGGAGCAAACAATTGAAGAACTGTTAAGTCATAGTTGCTTCGTTCATGGCATTAATACCAAAGATGGTCCTATAGGAGTTGAAGGATTCAAAATATTTTACTACAACTTCAAAAAGCAATTCCACGATATTCAAATTACTGTACTGGATGTTATTTCACAGGACGATATGGAATGTGCCCACACAGAGGTTACGGCAATACATAGTGAAACAGGCACGCCCGTAAAATTTTCAGGGCTCGCGCTGATAAGGATCGAAAATGGTAAAATTGCAGAAGCCTGGAACCATTATGATTTTCTGAACATGTACCAACAGCTTGGACAAGTACTTTCAACGCCTGAAAAAGTATTGTAAGCATCGTAAAACCACACGCATAAAAATACAACTCCGTAAAAAAGCCTGAAAACCCCCACTGGTTAAGCGTTTTAACCGGTAAGACATAATATTGACCGGAAAAACGAAACGTTGCGCTGCATTCTTTTTATTCTTACTTAATATTCGCCTCCCGGCTTTACAAGGCAGCAACAAACTGCTTATGCCTGCTATTAATTAGCGAAAATCACACAAAACACTTATTGAAAACAGTTAGGTTACTTTTCGGGTTACCTTTTAGGTTACCCTAATTCGGATTAATCATTTTTTAATTTCACATGAGCGATCCGCTGAAACCTGCAACGGAAGACTACTTCATAGAAATTCACATTTTCGCACTTTGCACAAACACACAATTTGTCAGTGAGCATGAGCCAAACTAGACACCTGCATTTTACTATCACCAACAAACGAAGTATATATTTGCTGTATCGAAAAACGAGACAGATGCAAAGTGAAAAAATACATGCAGATCATAGAAAAAGACAACTTATTATTACAGGCAGCCAAAAACATGGTACCTTTTAACCCTATCGATCCAACACCTGAGAGCTAAAGAGCCGATACCTTCTCTCCAACTCAATAACCACTTGTGCTTACCGGTCCTTCCTACAGGATCCCATTGTTGACCCAAAACCGTTGACAGTTGAAATTTATTGACAACAAATTGTATCTCGGCTTTCCCGAGATGGTGACTGCTATTGCCAATGCCACCGGCAAAGAGAAAGAAAAAGTAGAAGTGTACTTGCGCAAAGCAAAAAGCACCCACACCAAATGCTGGACCTTTATAAACGATCCGGACGATCGCCGCAGGGTATTGGTTCAATATGAAGCACTGAAAGAAGAGTATAAGAAAATGGTGCATGACCTGTTCGGCAACCCATATGATCATATGGCTAAAGAACCCATCTTAAAAATGGTGCAGCCCGATCAAAAAGCCGAAGCGTTCTTCCTTTCTTTTGTATACAGCGATAACCGGTTTTTACCAACAGAGCATGTTACAAAGTATGTAAAAGCTGCCAGCTGGTTAAACATGCTCATCGAAATCAACCGCAACAAAAAGACCATCAAAAAACAATTGAACATAAACCTCAATCAGTTCTGGAATAATGTATGTGACATTATTAAATCAGAAGGGATCGACCTGCCGGCCAGTTATCAGCGCCTGCGTAATAAAATGACAGAATACCAGGAAAAAGGATACGCCTGTTTAATTGACTGGCGTTTCGGGAATTCGCTGGCCAAAAAAATTGAAGATGAGGTGCTGAAGAAGTTGCTCGAACACCCTAATCAATATGACGATGTATTGGTTTGCTACCTGTATAACAACTGGGCCAATCAAAATGGCCGCGCAATAATTGGCGCCCGCATTGTAAGCCTGCGCCGGAAAGAATGGGAACATGAGCTCATTGCCAGTCGCGAAGGCTGGAGCGTCTATAACGAAAAATACGCACGCCAGGTTAAAGGGTTGTCCGCCCGCACCATGCATCCGTTAGCATTGGTTGAATGCGATGATTATAATTTCAATTACTATTTCACCGACCCCGACTTACCTGCAAGCAATAAAGACCTGCAACGCTATGTTGGCTACATAGTGGCCGACAGCAGTATTGGATTGGTGTTAGGCGCCAGCTATCGCCATGCCAAAGCACCGGTTTTTGATATGGTACGTATTGCCTGGCTCGATGCCATGTATTATATCCGAAGCCTTACCGGCAGCGATCAGTGGTACCTGCCCTTTGAAGTAAAGGCCGATCACTGGAATCAAAAAAATGCTTTTCCATTCTTCAATAGCATTGCCCGGTTTGTAAAACCTGCTGTAGGCAACAAACACAGAGGCTATATTGAACAACTGTTTGGAAGCGATCATGCAAAGCGGGCAGAAAAGCTGGCAGCGCATAATGAGCTTAACTATAATGGCAATAACTTAACAGCCCGGCACGCAGGCGTAAACAAGGAAGTATTAAAGGCCAATGCCAAAAGGCGTCCGTTAATTGGTGACAACGCCAGTGAGCAGATCGATAAATTTCTGTATTACCTGCGCAACATTCCCGCCATTACAAAAAATAACCTGGAAGCGCCCAGCCGGGAAACACAATGGAAACAACGCTGGAATGAATTGAGTGACGATCAAAAGCGCCCTATTACCGATCTGCAGTTCCTGCACCTGTTTGGTATTACCCATGCACCACAGGGGCGATCGGTAACCATCACCAACAGAGGTATTGAACCTGTTATCTATGGCACCAAATACAGTTACGACCTGCCCGATTATGTAAACATGCAACACCTCATTGGCAGCAAGGTGAATGTAGTATATGATCCCTACGACATGAGCCGGGTACTGATCACGGATAATGAAAAGATCCGCTTTATAGCCAGGGAAGCCAATCTGCAACCAAGGGCATTGGTGTATCAATATGAGGGAAGTAGAAAAGCATTGGAAATGATCCTCAACGAAAAGAAAGCACAGGTTCAAAAAGTAGCAGCCCTTTCTGCAGCCCGTACGCATGAAATAGATTCAAAAGCCATTATGCTGTCCGGACTTACAACCAAAT
>CBIMFG010000666.1:0-3928 GCA_966243125.1 uncultured Niastella sp. | reverse complement strand
AAGGCAAAAAACAGTTAACAAGTTGAAAAGTTAACGAGTTTACAAGTTAACATGTTGATAGGTTACAGGTTGCCGGTTACCGGTTTGCCGCGCAGAAGTGTATTGCTTTAAGCTTGCAGCTTGCGGCTTTTGGCTGTATTTGGCGCTTACAGCTTGCAGCTTGCGGCTTGAAGCTGTTTTCTACACCTTTCCCATAACATACATAGGCCCTTTTGGCGTAGCGCTTCCACCCTGTTGTTCAAGGGTGATGGCAAAAAGCTGGGCGCGGGGAATGTTCTTCATTTTAACCATCATATGGCCATGGCTCATATCGAGCATACCGGCATCAACGGGCTGGTTGTCTACAATGGCCCACAACTGGTACTGTTTGCCGGTTTCGGGCATGGGCAGGCTGTTTACCATCAGGTAAACATCTTTGGTGCGGGTATCCCATAAAACAGTGGCAACACTGGCCGGGTCAGGACTTCCATTATTTGGCACACCCTTACCTTCCATGGTAACCTTTGCCATGTAGGGATTGGTTAAGCCCTGAATGGTTTGCTCGTAATGGCTCATGCGGGTTTGCATGGCATTGTTATTTTTCGCCATTTCGGTTTGCTGGGCGACCAAATCATCATAGCGCTGGCTGTAATCGCGGTATTTATTGAAGTAATAAACATTTAAAAGGGCGCTTCCTACCAACAGTACAACAGCTGCGGCAGCTACATAGCGCATGGCCACAGGCACGGTAGATCGCCTGATGGGGCGCATTTGCACCACCGGAGTAGTGCTATTGGTTTCAGGAACCGTTGCTGCCGCTAATTGCTGCAATATGGCTTCCCGTAAATGTACAGGCGGGGCAACAGCGCCGGCCATTGCCTGCTGTTCAATGGAAAGCTCAAACGCATCCCTGGCCGCGCGTACTTCGGCATGCCGGGTGCACATTTGTTCAAATTGCACCCGTTCCGCCTCCTCGGCGAGCCCCAACACATAGCTTTCCACTATGCCACTTGATATGTATTCCTGTATATTCACTTTAATAATTCCCGTAACTGAATCAGTGCATTCCTGATACGCGTTTTTACCGTGCCGAGTGGTATTTTTTCCTGCTCAGCAATCTCTTCGTGCGTATATCCTTTAAAATAAGCCAGTTCTATCAAAACCCGTTGCTCCTCCTTTAATTTCTCCAGCATTTTTCGCAACCCAATCGTATCAACCCCAGGCTGTATTACATCGGTAACCTGTAAAGTATCTACGTTTTCCTGAATAGATTGGTTTTTGCGGCTGTTTTGATAACCTTTCGACCGCAGGGTGTCTATAGAGGCATTGCGGGCAATATTCATCATCCAGGTAAACAACCGGCCCTTCCCCATATCGTACTGCTCTATCCGGCGCCAGATGTTTACAAAAACCTCCTGCAAAACATCATTAGCCAGCTCAGCATCGTTCACTATCTGCAATACAATACTGTACAGGGCCGATGCATAATTATCGTATAAATATGCAAAGGCCTTGTTGTCCCTATTACGCAAAAGGAACACCAACTCCTGTTCGGTATATGTTAGAGTTATTCCCAATGTGTTTATCCGGAACCTGTGTGGCGTATTACAAAAAAAGTGGTCTTTAACCACTTTCAATTTACGTAATAACAGCCGCTCAGGATTTATTTATTATTATGCGCCTACCAAACTGGTATAGGCTGCCGCATCCATCAGGGCTTTTACATCATCAGGATTTGAAACGGTCATTTTAACCATCCAGCCTTCACCATATGGATCGCTGTTAACTACTTCAGGAGAATCAGCCAGGGCTGGGTTAACCTCGTTAATAGTGCCGGAAACAGGCAGATACAGGTCAGACACTGTTTTAACAGCTTCTACAGTACCAAATATAGCTTCGGCCGTAAGCGTTTTACCAATTGTTTCAACTTCTACATAAACGATATCGCCCAGTTCGCGTTGCGCAAAATCGGTGATACCTATAGTGGCAATGTTGCCTTCCAGTTTAATCCATTCGTGATCTTTTGTGTAGCGCAGATTTTCCGGAAAATTCATGTTTTCAATTTTTGTGCTGCAAGATTAAGGAATTTAAATTAATAAGTTCACCAGTTCACTGCTTAACTTGTTAACTGGTCATCCCGCTAAACTTATCTCATTTAATACATCATTGTCTCTTTATAAGGGTGGCCTTTATAATACGCACATCCTCAACCGGTCGGTTACGATCGCCAACAGGTACGGCCGCAATACTATCAATAATATCAAGGCCCTTTATTACTTCGCCAAACACGGTATATTTTGTATCGAGTGAAGGAGAACCGCCAACGGTTTTAAACACCTCGCGGTGTGCTTCAGGGATCTTATAGCCATTCAGCCGGGCTTCAACCTGGTTCAGGTCTGCATCGTCATACACCCTTCCCTGCACAATGAAGAACTGGCTGCCATTGCTTTCGCGGGTAGGGTTTATTTCATCGGGCGTACGGGCCGCAGCCAGGGCGCCTTTTTTATGAAATAAACTGGTTCCCATTTCGGCAGGAATGGTATAACCGGGACTTCCACCGCCCAATGCTTCGCCGGCTTTGGCAGTTTTGCTTTTAGGATCGCCAGCCTGGATCATGAACTGTTGCATAACCCGGTGAAACAACAGCCCATCGTAATAATGCTGGTTAACCAGTTTTATAAAGTTATCGCGATGCCTGGGAGTAGAATCTGATAGCCTTATAACCATGGTGCCTTTTGAGGTCACCAACTCTATGTCTTTATTAAGATCGCCTTTTTTTACCTGGTATGGATGCTGTTCACCAAAGGATGAAAAGAAAAATAAGGATACGAGAAGTAATAACAGTTTATTCATAGTTAATGATTAAAAGCCTTGCTCATCAAAATACAAAAGAATATGATCTTTTAAAAAATTCTCCTGTTCGGGCAGGTTCATCACAGGCAGGGCCTTTAACTGTTTAAAATGCGGCCAACCATCTGCATCTACTCCTTCCAGTTCGTAATAACCGCTTTGCGCTAACAACGAACAGGTGGCAATGTGCATTAAGTCCTGCTTTTGTTCCTTGCTGAACTTTGCTTTTATATCTCCGAATTCCTGAATACCTATTAAGAATAAAATGGTTTCCATGTCTGGTTTCTTATCAAACCGTTCCATCAGCTTTTCTTCCAGCTTCCACCAACGGCTTTGTAAATCGTCATTTGCTTGCATAGGTGCAAAGCTAATGCGATAATTCGATAATTTGATAATGTGATAATGCCGTCCGTTCGAGGCTTCCCGGCTAATATGAAAATAATAATTTCGGGAATCTGTATTTCATTATCGAATTATCACATTATCACATTAGCTAATTTTGCTTCATTATGTGGCACAAAGACAACTATACCATCAGCACCGACAAAACAACCCTTTCCCTTGAATACATTCACCAGTACCTTTCCGGCCAGTCCTATTGGGCCAAAGGGATCCCTATACACACTGTAAAAAGATCAATAGAAAATTCTATTTGTTTTGGCGTTTATAAAGGTGCCCAAATGGTGGGGTTTGCCCGGGTAATTACCGACTGCGCCACTTTTGGCTACCTGGCCGATGTGTTTATTGATGAAACCTGCCGCGGCGAGGGCCTTAGTAAATGGTTAATGGAAGTGATACTCTCCCACCCCGACCTGCAGGGTTTACGCCGTTTTATGCTGGCTACCCGCGATGCGCATGGCCTGTATCGACAGTTCAATTTTACCGAACTGGCCAATCCCGAATACATGATGGCCATCGCAAAACCCGATATATACAAAACAATTAGCTAATTCGACAATTTGATAATGTGATAATGCCCATCTATTCGAACTTCCCTGTTAGTAGTAGCGTTAATAATTTCGGGGCCGGAATTTCATTACCGAATTATCAAATTATCACATTATCCAATTAACCTATCTTTGCGCAAACCTGATTTCAC
>CBIMFG010000665.1:0-3935 GCA_966243125.1 uncultured Niastella sp. | reverse complement strand
TATGTAGGTGATCTTTACATTATTTCTATTATGCTTACTGCTTCACAAAAGCCTGATCGGTCAACAGCGAACAGCTGTAAGCTATAAGCTGCAAGCTGCAAGCCTTCGCGGCAACCAAAAACTTCAAACTTCAAACTTTCAACTGGTCGACGGTACCTGTCCCGCCAATATTGATTTTGAAGCAGGCTCCCTGCAAAACTGGAATTGTTATGTTGGAACCACCGCTGTTCAGAATAATGATAATATCATAACGGTAAATCCCTCGCCGCCGGTCACTGGCAGGCATACCCTATATGCCAAAGGGGCTGCAACCGTGGTTGATCCATATGGATTGTTCCCGGTGAACCCGCCCGACGGCAGTGGCTACGCCGTGCGGTTGGGTAATAACACCAATGGTTCGGAAGCGGAGCGCATTACGTACGAGTTTACAGTACCTGCAAATGCCAATGACGCTACGTTTACTTACCGGTATGCTGTGGTGTTTCAGGACCCGGGCCATAACCCAAACGAACAACCCCGGTTTATTGCCCGCATACTCGATGTGCAAACAAACAGCTATCTGCCTTGTGCTTCCAATGAATATATTGCCACGGCATCATTGCCGGGGTTTCAAACCTCTCCGGTTGATGGCGCCGTGAAATTTAAACCCTGGTCATCCGTATTTATTAACCTGGGTGCTTATGGTGGCAAACGCCTTAAGGTTGAGTTTACCACAGCCGATTGTACCAAGGGTGCGCATTGGGGATATGCTTATGTTGATGTGGGTGAGTGTAATGTTACGGCTTCGGCCCATTATGAATGCAATCCCAATATTGCCAGCTTTACCGGGCCGGGTGGTTTTCAGGATTATAAATGGTACGATAATAATTTCAGTACCCTGTTGGGTACAGGTGAAAACCTGGTGTTGAACCCTGCTCCCAGGATCAATACTATTAATGTAGTAGTTATACCCTTTAATGGCTTTGGTTGCAGCGATACGCTACAGGCATCTATTTATCCCATATTGCCATTGGCCAAGGCTGGCCCCGATACCGTGGTTTGTCCCGGCCATCCGGTAACGTTGGGCGTGCCGGCTGTAGCGGGTTTTACCTATGCCTGGTCGCCCGCCATTTTTTTGTCTGATTCGGTAACTGCCCAAACAGTAAGTACGCCACACAGGCTCACTTCATATGTTGTTACTGTTACCAGTATCGAAAGCGGTTGTATTGATAAAGACACCATGGAGATTACGGTTTTTCAACCCATAGCTATAACCGTATCACCCGATCAAACAATTTGTGAAGGACAAACGGTAAACCTGCAGGCGCAGGGAAGTGCTGTTGAATACTATTGGTCGCCGGGCGCAGGTTTAAGCCGCAACAATATTCCTAACCCTGTAGTTGCACCGAAAAAAACAACCACCTATCAGGTGGTAGGGTTTGATGGCCATCAGTGTTTTACCGATACCGGATCAATAAAAGTAATTGTAAACCCTAATCCCAAAGTAGATGTGGGGCCCGATATAACGAGGGCTACCGGTACCACGTATCCTTTTGCGCCTGTAACACAAAACGGTCCTATTATAACATGGCAATGGACACCCACCGATGATCTTAGTTGTGCTGATTGCAATACGCCGGTAGCTACCATTAAAAAGAACCGCACCTACCAGGCAAAAGTTACCAATGAGTTTGGTTGTGTGGCAATAGATTCCATGAACGTAAAGCCATTTTGTGAAAGCGCTCAGGTGTTTATACCGAATGCGTTTACGCCCGATGGCGATGGTTTAAATGATGTATTGATGGTGCGGGGAAAAGGTATTGCCCTGGTTCGTTCGTTCCGCATTTTTTCGCGTTGGGGCGAGCTGGTTTTTGAAAAAACAAACTTTCAACCCAATGATCCTGCGTTTGGGTGGGATGGAAGAATAAGAGGCACTACCGGCCCGGCTGAAGTGTATGTGTATATGGCGGATGTGGTGTGTGATAATGATCTGGTAAATACGTATAAGGGTAATGTGACGTTGTTGAGGTAGAAAGGGCAAAGCTGAAAGCCTTAAGCTGTAAGCAAATACAGGCTGCAAGCTGCAAGACTCAAGCTGCAAGCAATATACCGCTTCGCGGCAACCCTGAACTCGGAACTTGGAACTCTGAACCTGGAACTAAGAACTCAGAACAAAGAACATTTTGTATGAATAAACCTTTACTCCTTTATTTTATTTGCTGCTGTTTATTACCTGCTTTTGTACAAGGTCAGGATCTTCATTTCTCCCAATTCTATGAGTTTCCCTTGTTGCGCAATCCTGCCCTGGCTGGTATTTTCTCTGGTAACTTTCGGTTTACCGGCGCTTATCGAAATCAATGGCAAAGCGTAACGGTTCCTTACAGAACCATGGCGGTTAGCGGGGAGTGTAAAATGTTGCCGGGTTTTTCGAATGGCGATTTTATAACCATCGCTATACAGGCTACCAATGATGTGGCGGGCGATTCAAAGCTGCAGCGTACGCAGGTGTTCCCGGTTATTAATTACCACAAACTGTTGAATGAAGATAAAACTACTTTTATTTCCCTTGCTTTTATGGGTGGCCCGGTGAATGAACATTTTGATGTTACCAAATTGCGGTTCGATGATCAATATGTGAATGGCGCCTACAGTACGTCAAACGCTACGCGGCAACAATTGAGTAATACCGGTTTTACTTATTGGGATGCTTCGGTAGGAGTAAGTTTTAAAACCAGCCTCAATGAGAATGTCAATATATACGTAGGGGGCACACTTTTTCATCTTACTGAACCGGCCATTGCTTTTACTGAAGCGTATGATGTGCGGTTAAATAGAAAATGGGGCGTGAATGCCGGTTTATCGGCCTGGATGAATAAAATGGATAAGCTGGTTTTTTATGCCGATTATTTTATGCAGGGCGGCAACCTGTTAATACAGGGTGGCGGATTGTATACCCATAGTTTTGATGAAAGCGGGGAAGAAGGGACCTTATCGGTGGCCGTAGGCGGCGCCCTTCGCTGGAAAGATGCCTTTATTCCTATCATTAAATTATACACCCATCAGTTAGGCATTGGGTTGAGTTACGATGTTAACATCAGTAAACTTACTACTGCTTCCCAGTTCAGGGGTGGGTTTGAGTTGTCGTTATCCTATATTGGTTTATGGCAGCGGTTGGCGGAAAGTCTGGAAAAGGTGGAGTGCCCTATTAAGATATGGTGAGGTGGTGAGTGGTGAATGGTGAGTAGGCTCGCGAAAGTGCAGCTGTCTGAAAAATCTGAAACCTACTCACCACTGACCGCTCACCACTGACCCAAATAATTTTTGTTACTCTTATGTAATTTTTTCAACTGCAGCATCCAGTTAATAAATAACTGTACGTGAAACAACTGCTACTGCTCTTGCTGCTGCCTGCGTTTGCTTGCGCGCAGGATGTAACTCCTGTTATTTCAAAAGACTACCTGGCGCTGATCCAGGCCGACAGCTTACAGGTAAAGCGCTTTTGGCCCGATACCACCAACAGCATCAAGCTATCTCCTTTATTGATTAACCAGAATTATTATGGATTCCAGGTAGGTAAGATCAGTGTGAAAAACGGGATCATGAACATTTACCCGTATGGGCAGCGGTCGCTGTGGATAGGCGGTCAGTTTAGTACCGGGGTAGAAGTAAAACGTATAAACCAGCTGCCTGCCCTGCAAACCCAATATGTGCAGGGCCGGTCGCAAAACGGGGCACTGGTTTGGCGTGTACCCGAAACCGGGGAACCATTTAGTTATGGCCCCGATATACATACCGTGGCAGCCAATAGCTATAATAATACTATTTTCAGAACGGCTTTTTTGAATGCACAATCGCTGCGGCTGCAGGGGCAATACCGGGTGGACAATACGCCGCTGTTGAATGCAAGCATTAAACTGGGTCAGTCAACTGAAAACACCTTTATAAAGTATAATAAA
>CBIMFG010000664.1:0-3936 GCA_966243125.1 uncultured Niastella sp. | reverse complement strand
CATAAATGGTGACCGGTTTTTGCGGATTTATCCGAAATTTGAAACAACAAAAAAAGCAATATGAAAAAGATCCTGTTTTCCGTTTTTGCAGTGGCCGGCATCGGGTTGCTTTCCTTTACCCGTTTTTCGGAATTGCCCATCGGCGCAGATATGCCCAAGGGTGACGTAAAAATGAAAGACATCAGCGGCAGGGAAGTCACGCTGAAACAGGCAGCCAAAAAGAACGGCCTGCTGGTGATGTTCAGCTGCAATACCTGTCCCTACGTGATCAAAAACCAGCAACGCACCAATGAGATCTGCAAATATGCCATTGAAAATAATATCGGTGTGGTACTGGTCAACTCAAACGAGGCCCAGCGGAGTGATGATGATTCCTTCGAAGCCATGAAAGCATATGCAAAAGACCAGGGATACAGCTGGTACTATACGGTAGACAAGCAGTCAGAACTGGCCGATGCCTTTGGTGCCAACCGCACACCGGAAAATTTCCTTTTCAACAGCCAGGGCAAACTGGTGTACCACGGCGCGATTGACGACAACCCCGGTGCGCCGGAAAGCGTTGGCCGCCATCATTTGCGTGAAGCGATCAGCGAGTTGTTGAATGGTAAAGAAGTGACCGTAAAAACTTCCCGTTCCGTAGGTTGCACCATCAAACGATTGTAGAAACCCCACCAATAAAGAAGGTCCGCCACCGGCGGACTTTTTTTTGGCTTACTGCAGTGATGGTTCCTCTTCTTTTTCCGTGAGGTCGTAGCCGGCCCTGAGTGCCGATGTCAGGATGCCGTTGTATACCTTACTGATCTGCCTGGGAACCTGGTCTATCCATAATTCATATTTATGCAGCCGGCCTGAAGGAAAATCCCTGAGAAATGCGGGACTGGAAGAATGAAAGATCCAGTCGGCTGCCGTTCCGTTCAGGATGCCGGTAACCATTTGGCCTCCGAGGCGAAAGGAAACGGGCACAGAAACATAATATTCCTGCAGGCCGTCAAAGCCCAGTTTCAGCTGCCTGTATTTTCTTAAGGCCGTCATAAGGAGAAAGGAAGGTAATGATTTGAAAATCAAACAACAAAGAATATACCATAGATGAAGGCAGAAAATTATCTTCGTTTAAAGAGCTACCGATATGAAAAAATCAACCATGCGCACCACCATAGAATTCCTGTACAATTTTTCTTTGGTTTACAGCCTGCTGCTGACGCTGGAGCTGGTATGGAACCATGAATTTTCAAGGGCCTATGCCGGGGTTATACTCACAGCTGTTGTAACGACTTTAGCGGGAAATTGGGCTAATAATTATATAAAAAAGAGAAACCAGGGCAGCAATTAAAAAGCATTTAGGATACTGTTCCCCGTTTGTATCATTTAATGGAGTTGCTGTGCCATTTTCAAGGTATGCTTCAATGATTTTGTACTTGTCCAGTCGTTATGTCCCGGAATAATATATTTTGGTCGCTTACATTTGAGTTGAACTTTTCTTATAGTTGTTGCGTAGTCCCTGGTACTGGCATCTGATAAATTGCCAAGGGTGTTGTCTTCAACACTTTTTATCAGGCAACCGCCATAAAGCAGTTTTTCCTTCTCAAACCAAATCACAATATTATCCGGGGCATGCCCTTTGCCCGGATAGAAGGTTTGAAAAGAATATTGGCCCACGTTAATAACAGTATCCTTTTGAATTAAATATTCAGCTCTCTTCATCCCACTCTTGCTGCTAAGTTCGTCAGTCTGAACGGTTGTATAGGTTTTGATGCCCTTTTGCCTGTAATATTCCAGCCCTCCGGTTCTGTCTTCGTGAAAATGCGTGGCAATACAAAGACTTACATCCTTCCCATGCCGCGTTTTGATACTATCCAGCAAGGGCTGAAATTGAGTGGTGTCCCAGGGAGAATCAATTAAAATGACACCTTTGTTTGTTACTACATACATTCCGTTAGCCGGTATCCGGGTTCCTTTGTAATAATTATATGTGGTGAAAACGTAGAAATCGCCCGTTAGATTTGAAATTTTAAGGTTGGCATCTGAATGCTGGGCATATAAATTTCCTAAGAAAAAAAGACAAATAATTGTCGTTGTTATTGTACGCATAATATTGTTTGTAAAATTACTGCCACTGATTATTTGGTTTATTTGGGCAGGGAATTTTATTTTCTGCCGCATTTACTATGGTGCTGAATAATAGTAATATTTCCAATTTTTATTAGTCCGCTTTATTTCTGCCAAACTAAATTCAGGAGATTTACCTTTTCATTACCAGGGACCAACGCATTACCATTAAAGAAATTGTTAATAATCAAAAGATATCACAAGTCGTAATCACGAGCGATTTCAGTTTCTAGCTATAATTGCTCCATCATACATCAGCCATCAACCACCGGTCGATAGCAAATTTGCCGCCGCCGGTCAAAATCAATGATGCACAGAGTCCAATGACCAACAAGTGGTATTCAAAACCCTCACCTCTTTGATCTCCGAACCAGTTCATGAAAAATCCATTGGAATAGTTAGTAGTAACAATGGCACCCAGCATAACGATGATAAACAAAACCGCCCATATTTTACAGCCAAATCCGAGGATCAGGCTTATGGCACCCAGGAATTCAATCAGGATGATACAAAGGCTAACAACCCATGGTAGCCGCAGGGTTTCCGTAAAATAATTCATGGTGGATTTGAATCCATTTCCGCCAAACCAGCCCATCATTTTTTGAGCACCGTGCGGAAGCATGACCAAGCCAATGGTCATGCGTAAAATAAGCCCGGGAATACCGTTATCGGACGAAAAGAGAAATTGCAGCATGTCTTTTATTTTATGCAAAAAGACATAATACGAAGGAGGATATTCTTGAACTAGTTTAAGAAAACCTAGTTGCCCATTTTTTTCTGAGCTTACTCAAAAACTCCGGGGTAATACCCAGATAGGAAGCTATTAGTTTCTGTGAAATCCGTTGCTCAAGACCAGGATATTTTTGCTTAAAGTGCTGGTATCGTTCTTCAGCCGGAAGGGAAAGATTCTGCATTAAACGCTGCTGCAGTGCGATAAAGCCATTTTGCCAGCGTTCGTTCGAAAACTTCTGAAACTTTGGAATGGCCTGATAGAGCAACTCGTAATCAGACCGGCTCAGTTGCAATAGTTCGGTGTCTTCTATAGCCTGGATATAGTAAAAAGATGGTTTGGCATTCAAAAAACTGTCAATGTCAATTACCCACCAGTCCTCCATTGCAAATTTGATAATGCATTCAAATCCCTTCTCATCGGTATAACAAACTTTTACACATCCTTTGTTAATGAAATTATCATGACGACAGATCTCACCACTGCGAAGTAGGTAATCTTTTTTCGCAATAAATTTTGTATCCAGGAGTGAAACAAAGAATGCTATTTCATCCTGAGTCAGGTTTATATGACGGGAAACATTTGATATGATCAGGTTTTCGCTCATATTTAAATGTCTAAAACTGCTTTTAACAGCCAGGACCTGAATATTTGGTAGTCAGCTAAATAAATTTATTGAATTTGTTCCATTGTCTGGCAATTGTTCATCAAACACCATTCTGCAAAAATCTACATCAGTCATGGTATTTATATACTATTTCATGAAAATACATTAAGGTCAACACTCCAGGTTCTATAAAATTGATAAGCTTAAATAACTTACTGCCTGCTTCGAGGGGAACAAGGGTAATTTGTTTTGTATCAAAGGTAATAGTGGTATAACCCCGTTGATTTGAAATCAGTTTAACCTCTCTTTCTTTAACCTGATTGGTAGTGATATCAAAAATCTCTGTCAGCTTTCCATATGGCGGATAGGAGATTTTAGTGTATTCTCCAGAGCCAACACTATAGTAATAAATAAGTCTGCCCTGATCGTCGAAATCATACTTATAATGATAAGTATATTCCCTTGTATCGTCATCCAGTTCGTATTCATTGCG
>CBIMFG010000663.1:0-3937 GCA_966243125.1 uncultured Niastella sp. | reverse complement strand
ATCAGAAGAAGGATGATGACTTATGGCAGCGTTGCTGCGGCCATTCTTATTTTGATAATGTCAGGTATTTATGGGGTGTTTATAAATAAAGAAGGCGCCAAAAAATACCAGGTTGAAATACAACCTGTTCAAACCGATTCAACCAGCATAACACCCGGCGCCAATAAAGCAATTTTAACGTTGGCCGATGGAACGGTGATAGATCTTGACAAAGCCGCGAATGGGACTATCGCAAAAGAAGGTAAAATTATAGTGAACAAGAAAGCAGACGGGCAGCTTGAATATGAAGGCGCCCACTCGCCACTTACCACTCACCACTCACCCGCATATAATATCTTAACCACTCCCAAAGGCGGCCAATACCAGATCGTATTACCCGATGGAAGTAAAGTATGGCTCAATGCCGCATCCTCTATAAAATATCCTACCGTATTTGCGGGCAATGAAAGACGGGTTGACATTACCGGCGAAGTGTATTTTGAAATAGCCCACCACCCCAATAAACCATTTGTTGTAACTAAAGGTAATACCACTGTGCAGGTACTGGGTACTCATTTTAATATGAACGCATATGATGATGAGAGCGCATTGCAGGTCACATTACTGGAAGGATCGGTGAAAATCGTCAATGGTCAATGGTCAATGGCCAATGGAAAAACAGCCATTTTGAAACCAGGAGAACAGGCTGAAATAACGGATCATTCACCCTTGACCATTCACCATTCACCCGATTTAGAACAGGTCATCGCCTGGAAAAACGGCCTCTTCCAATTCAACAACGTCACCATTGAAGCAGTAATGAAACAGGTAGCGCGCTGGTACGATGTACAGGTGGTATATCAACGCGATGTATCGCAGGACCTGTTTCGCGGTAAAATATATCGCAATGAAGATATCAGTCAGTTGCTTAAGATCCTTGAACTAAGCGGCGCGCACTTTAAAATAGAAGCCAAAACGATTATTGTACAATAACGAGCCCAAAACCAGCTACTCCGGTTTGTGTTGCCATAGGAAAAATACCTGACCAGTTTTCAAATTGTTAACATCAAAAACCAGCAACACAAATGATGCAACTGTTTGTGGTAGGTAGTGGTATGCGATTACGTATACCAGCCAAAACTAAACTGCTTATTCAAGTTACTATTCTGCTTTTAAGTCTCACGCCAAAACTAAGTGCAGGCGAAACCCGGCAAAAGATCAGCCTGTCGGTTATTCAGGAAACATTAGATAAAGTGTTCCGGCAAATTGAAGGACAAACCGATTTCGTGTTCTGGTATAAGTTAGATAAGCTGAAAAACGCCCGCAAAGTAAGCATTAAAGTAAAAGATGTTGAATTGAACCAGGTGCTGGATGAGATCTTTAAAGAACAGCCTTTTGCCTATAACATTGTAGGAAAAACCATTGTTATAACTGAAAAAAGAAGCGTTGGCGCCATACCGGTTATGCAGGCCGCCTATCTGCCTGGCCTCACATCAATAAGTGGCAAAGTGCTTAACGACAAAGAAGAACCTTTGGAAGGAGTAACCGTAAAAGTAAAAGATGCGGCCGTGGCAACTGCTACCGATGGTAAAGGAACTTTTACCATTAAGTGTGCCGACGATGCCGTACTGGTGTTTTCATTTGTGGGGTATAAAACCCGGGAAGTAGATATAAAGGGAAAACGCATGCCCATTTCTGTGGTGTTGAATATGACCGGTAACTCCTTGTCAGATGTGGTGGTGGTTGGCTATGGTACCCAGGGAAAAAGAGAATTCACCGGTTCTATTGCCACCATCAGCGAAGAAAAGGTAAAAGACATGCCGGTGCAAAGTTTCGATCAGGCCCTGGCCGGCCGGGCGCCCGGTGTAAACATTACCCAGCCCAACGGGGTGTTAAACAATGCGCCGGTGATCCGCATTCGCGGTATCAATTCCATTTCGCTTAGTTCGTACCCGCTGGTGGTGGTGGATGGTATTCCTATCAATACCGGTGAAGTATCAGCCAGCGCCTCTGTAACAAACAATCCGCTGGGCGATATTAACCCAAGCGATATTGAAAGCATCAGTGTGTTGAAAGATGCGGCTTCCACCTCCATTTATGGTTCGCGGGCAGCAGCCGGCGTGTTGCTGATCACCACCAAAAAAGGAAAGACCGGAAAAGCCAAAGTAAGTTACCAGGGGTGGGTAGGGGTAACCAAGGCCATTCGCTTGCCTGAATTGTTGAATGCTGAGCAATATATGGAGATCAAAAATGAAGCGGTGCTCAATTCAAAAAATCTTTCAGGTAATGGAAACAATCCGGGTGTGGCCGATGCTTTGTTCTTCCCAACCTATAACGAAGATGGAAGTATTGTAAATACCAATTGGTACAACGAAGTATATCAAACTGCTGTTTCGCAAAATCATACTGCCAGTGTTTCGGGTGGTTCAGAAAGCACCACCTATTACTTTTCTATGAACTACAGCGATCAGGATGGTTTTATTAAAACAAATAACTTTAAACGAAAAGCGGTCAGGTTTAATGTAAACCATAAGGTAACCGACTGGCTGAGTTTAACCGGCAACGTAAGTTATAATACCAGTTTTAACGCATCCCCCAATACCGGATCATTAACGGGCAATGCCTTTCAGATAACCGGTATTGCCCGGCTGGCATTGTTGTCGTCGCCCAACGTGTATGCAAAAAATCCAGATGGTACTTATAATGTGAGTACTTCCAATACGCTGGGTATGGGAAACAACAAAGGCGTGGTGAGCAATTTTTATAACCCGCTTCCTTTGCTCGATCTGGATAGATACACTTCAGAGAACGATCGCATTATTGGTACATTCAGTGCCACCGCAAAAATTGTAAAAGGGCTGGAATTTAAAACCAGTTATGCGGTTGACCGATTGAAAGTAGATAACGAAACATTCAACAACCCGTTGCATGGTCCGGGTGCGCCCGATAAAGGCAGCGCTACCAACATCAGCAGCCGGTTTAACAGCTGGGACTGGATCAATACCCTCACATACCAGGAGAAATTTTTCAATCATCATAACCTGTCGTTACTGGCCGGGTACGATGTACAAAAATTCGATAACTCGCGATGGGGCGCCACCCGCACGCAATTGTCTGATCCCTTCTTCACCGATTTTGAAGGCAATTACGGCCGCATAACGCCCATCACCACCAATATGCTTACCGAAAAAGCATATGCCTCTGTTTTCTCCCGTATCTCTTATGATTATGATAAGAAGTACTTTTTCACGATCAATTTCCGGCGCGATGGTAATTCGGCGCTGGGAGGTAATAAGAAGTATGGAAACTTTGGTGGCGTATCTGGCGGTTGGTCAATATCCGAAGAAGGGTTTTATAAGAACCTGGCTTTAGCGCAGGTTGTTACCAACGCCAAACTAAGAGCGAGTTGGGGGCGGGTAGGGAATGGTAATTTATCGAACCCATATGCTTCCCTGATGCTGTACAACTCCAACCTGTATGGCAATGCACCCACCTGGAATTTTTCACAGGCCGGTAATCCTGAGCTGGGTTGGGAAACCAGTCAGCAAACGAATGTGGGCATTGACCTGGGTTTGCTGAAAGACCGTATACAGGTGGAATTGACCTGGTTTAAAAACAACATCAACGGCCTCATTTTAAATGCGCCGCAAAGCCCATCGCGCGGTATCCCCGGCAATGCTATTCTGCAGAACATAGGCTCTATGTATAACCGTGGGCTTGAATTTGCAGTAAGCGCCGCCGTTATACGAAACCGGAAGTTGACCTGGAATACCTCTTTTAATATTTCAGCCATAAAGAATCGCGTTACCGAACTGGCGGGCGGCAACCTTGATATTGTAGGTACTACCAGTACTGCGGCAGAAACATCGAACATTACCCGCGTAGGTTATTCAGTGGGTAGTTTGTACGGCGCCCTTACCAATGGGGTGAACCCCGCCAATGGCCAACGCATTTTTAT
>CBIMFG010000662.1:0-3949 GCA_966243125.1 uncultured Niastella sp. | reverse complement strand
CATGCCCGAAATATCAGGCGGCGATTTGGGATCAAATTCTATTTTCAGTTTAAAGAATTCATCGAGGCGGTTTACAAAAGCAGTATCGCCACCCAGCAGTTTGATCAATCCTTCCACATCCTGCGGTACCAGCCAGGTGTATTGCCAGGCATTGCCTTCACAATAATCATCTATCCAGGGGTGGCTGGTTCTACCCGGACCAAAAGTTTGGTTCCACTCCCCTTGCTCGTTCTTGCCTCTGAAGAATTTGGTAGAGCTGTCGAAATAATTGCGGTAGTAATGCGAACGTTTTTCAAACAGCGCCGCATCGTCGGCCTTGCCCATTTGTTTTGCCATCAGTGCAATGCTGCCATCACTGATGCAATATTCCATGGCCTTGGCCACCGACTCCTGTACTTTGTTATTAGGAATGTACCCCAATGATTTTACATAATTCAGTCCAAACTCATCGCGCAGCGAGGTGTTCTTTACTGCGTCAAAAGCCAGGGTAGTATCAAATCCGCGGTAACCTTTTAAATAAGCTTCTGCCACAATTTGTACACCGCTCATACCGGGCATCAGGTTGGTTTCGTTACCGGCCAAATGCCAGATGGGTAATTTACCCTGTTGCTGATAAATGGCCAGCATGGTGTTGACCATATCATTCACGCGCTCTGGCTGCGTAATAGTATATAAGGGGTTTAACGCGCGATACGTGTCCCACAACGAGAAGATAGTATAGTTCTGAAATGTCGCTTTATGCGTTTTTCTATCTGCGCCCTGATATTCGCCATTTACATCGTTGAACAGGGCTGGGTCAATCAATGTATGGTACAACGAGGTATAAAAGATCTTTTTTGCCGTAGCATCTTTTGTTTCAATGGTGATCTTGCTCAGCTCTTTGTTCCATTTGGCATCGGCATCCTGTTTCACTTTGGCGAAATTCCAATGCGGGATCTCGGCATTGATATTGGCCAGTGCATTTACCGAACTCACTGGTGAGATGCCTACTTTCAGCATAATACTCCCCGGCGCTTTGGCAAAACTGAGCACACCTTTCATGCTGTCTACATCAAACTGCTGAATGGGTGTTGATAACCGGATGGCAAAATACAACCGCTGATCTGGCGCCCAGCCTTTTGAGCAGCGATAGCCATAGAGCGTAGAATCATCTGCTTTTATAAGTTGCGTGGCAGTGGCTTTATCGCCAATCCCATTTTTCAGATCTATCAGAATGCGTGCTGTTTCACCCGCCGGAAACTGATACTGATGAAACCCTACCCGCTCGGTAGTTGTTAATTGTACCTGAATATGATAATCATCCAACGTAACCGCGTAATAACCGGGTTGTACTTTTTCTTTTTTATGGGAGAAATGGGAAGCAGGGCCGGCCGTGGGTGTTTCGGGTGTTACCTGTCCTGTTTTAACAGGACCGGTAAATGGCATAATCAGCACGTCACCCAAATCGGGCATGCCCGTACCGCTCAAATGCGTGTGAGAAAAACCTTTGATGATGCTGTCGGTATAATTGTAACCCGAACACCAGTCCCACCCCCGGAAGATATTATCAGGGCCCAGCTGCACGGCGCCAAACGGCACATTAGCGCCCAGGAATACGTGCGCATGACCCGCAGTACCCATGTAGGGATTTACAAAATCAGTATAATGCTGAGCGAAGGAGAATGAATGAAGTAAGACAAGACATACAATTGTGATGCGACCTTTCATGTGAATGAAAGTACGGAAAAACCAGTTAACCAGTTAACCAGTTGACCAGTTAACCGGTTAACTGGTCAACAGATCAACTGGTCAACTGATCAACTCACTTCCCGATTTCCCCAAAGTAATTCGGATAATCCGTAATAATTCCATCAACGCCATCTGCTATCAGGCTCTTCATTTTCTCTTTATCGTTTACCGTCCAGGGAACCAGCTTCATGTTTTTTCGGTGGCATGCATCAGCCATGGATTTGGTTACCAGGCTTGATTCGGGGCTATAAATATGTGGCAGAAAACCGAGACTCTTCAAATTGCTATCGAGATTCTTACCTACGGTTAAATAGCCAATCACAATATCGGCGTGCTGTTGGTGCACATATTGCAAGGGACGTACATCAAAAGATTGGATATAGAACCGGTTGCCGATATTTCTTGCCTGTACATCTTTTAACGTGGCCTCCACTACCTCGGCCGGACTGGCATTGTATTGCAGCGTATCGTATTTGGGCGAAGTTTTCAGCTCAATGTTATAAATAGGCTTGGGCAGGTTGTTGGCCGTCACGTAGGCTTCCACCGAATCAATCAACTCACCCAGTAAAGGCATGCTGGTCTTTATTTTTTGCTGTTGCGGAAAAGCGGCATAGGGTTTTGACCCCACATCAAATTTGCGGATGTCTTCATAATTCATCTGGTGAAAGACGTATTTTTTGGCATCCTCCTTTGCTATTTCACTGCCATCAGCATACAAGGAATGCGTTACATTCACAAACGGATCGTGCGAGATCAATACTTTGCCGTCTTTGGTAAGGTACACATCTACTTCAATGCAATTAGCGCCCACTTCAACTCCTTTCTTCATGGCCGGAATGGTATTCTCGGGCATGAGGCCACGGGTACCACGATGGCCTTCTTTATAAAACAGAGGATAATTGGCTGGTAAGGACACCTGTTTAGAAGCAGTGCAGGCGGCGAGGCAGCCTGCTACTACAGTTAAACCCAAAATGCGATTCATTATTTATTTTTTTTTGATTACTTCAACGTCATGTATAACAAGGCAGCAATCGCAGCGCCAATGAAGGGGCCAATGATAGGGATCCAGGCGTACTTCCAGTTACTTTTGCCTTTTCCTTTTATGGGCACTAACATATGTACAATGCGCGGACCAAGATCGCGCGCAGGATTTATGGCATAACCGGTGGTTCCGCCCAGTGATAACCCAATAGCCCATACCAGAAAGGCAACGGGTATAGCGCCTAATGAACCCAACCCGATGGGTGATTTCGGTTCTTTGATCTCGGCATCGGTAAAATAGAACACCACAAAGATCAGCACGAAAGTGCCTATGATCTCACTTAATAAATTGAAGGTGGTATTTCGGATAGCCGGCCCGGTGCTGAACACCGCCAGCTGCGTATCGGGATCGTTGGTAGCATCGAAATGATCGCGGTATATTAACCAGGCCAAAAAAGCGCCCAGCATAGAGCCGAGCAACTGCGCGCCGATATACAACGGAACTTTGTCCCATTCAAACTTGCCGACCATGGCCAGTGCAATAGATACCGCAGGATTTAAATGCGCGCCGCTATAAGGGCCTGCAATTACCACCCCTACAAATACCGCCAGCGCCCAACCGGTGGTAATCACCATCCAGCCGGCATTATATCCTTTGGTTCCTTTTAAAATTACATTCGCCACCACCCCAGCCCCTAACAAGATCAAAAACATAGTTCCTATTACTTCAGCGGAAAATGGACTCATACAATCGTTATTTAAGGTAATTGCTTGTAGTTAAGCCTTATCGTTTTCTTTAAGTGCTACGAGTTCAGAGTTCTTTGTTCTGAGTTCTTTGTTCTGAGTTCTTCGTGGTTTCTTCACTTCAACATTCAATATTGAATATTCAATATTCAACATTTCCTGCCTTCCCTTTCTCATTCTTCATTTCACATTTTTCATTCTTCATTTCACCCTATTCTTCCGCCCACGCCTTAGCAGCCTTGATCGCTTTCAACCACCCTTTTGTTAGCTGAGTTGAATCAGTACTGTCGGGTGTAAAGCTTTTATTAAGCTTCCATTGTTTTTTTATTTCATCTACGTTCTTCCAGTAGCCTACAGCCAGGCCTGCCAGGTAGGCGGCGCCAATGGCGGTGGTTTCAGTGACGTCGGGTCGTATTACGGTTGCCTGTAACACATTGGCCTGAATTTGCAGCATCAGGTCATTGGCAGTAGCGCCACCGTCTACCCGCAATTCTTT
>CBIMFG010000661.1:0-3950 GCA_966243125.1 uncultured Niastella sp. | reverse complement strand
CTGTTACAAGTTACAAGTTTCAGGTTGCCGGTCACCAGTCGCCGGTAAACCAGTTACCCGGTGACCGGCGACCGGTAACTCATTTCTCAGCTACAGCGCCAGCAGTTTCATCTGCCAGGTCTAATTCAACGCGCAGGTTGTCGATAATAAACTCCTGGCGCTCCTGGGTATTTTTGCCCATATAGTATTCCAGTAATTGCTGTACGTGGTCGCCCTGTTCAACAATCACCGGTTGTTTGCGCATTTCCGGCCCAATAAAACGGGCAAACTCTTCAGGCGAAATTTCACCCAATCCTTTAAAACGGGTGATCTCAGGTTTACCGCCCAGCTTTTTAATGGCTTTCTGTTTTTCCACTTCATCGTAGCAATAGAAAGTCTGTTTTTTATCGCGTACGCGGAATAAAGGTGTTTCCAGAATGTATACGTGACCATTCTTCACCAGATCGGGGAAGAACTGCAGGAAGAACGTCATCATCAACAGGCGAATGTGCATACCATCCACATCGGCATCGGTAGCTATCACGATGTTGTTATAACGCAGGCCTTCATACCCTTCTTCAATATTCAGGGCGTGTTGCAACAGGTTGAACTCTTCGTTTTCATACACTACTTTTTTGGTAAGTGAAAAACAGTTCAACGGTTTACCACGCAAGCTGAATACCGCCTGGGTTTCCACATTCCGCGATTTGGTGATGGATCCGCTCGCAGAATCACCTTCTGTAATAAAGATGGTGCTTTCTTTAGCCTTCTCCATAATGGATTCCTTATCGCGACCGGTTGGCTCATCGTTATGGTGATAGCGGCAATCGCGCAATTTGCGGTTATGCAAATTTGCTTTTTTAGCACGTTCGTTCGCCAGCTTTTTAATACCGGCCAGTTCCTTACGCTCACGTTCACTTTGTTCAATGCGCTTCTTTAAGGAATCTGCTACAGTTGGGTTGCGGTGCAGGTAATTATCCAGCTCTTTGCTCATAAACTCACCCACAAAGTTCTTCATGGATGGACCACCCTCATACACTACCTGTGAACCCAGCTTGGTTTTTGTTTGCGATTCAAACACCGGCTCCTGCACGCGTACGGAAACGGCTGCGCAAATGCTGGCGCGAATGTCGGCCGCATCGTAATCTTTTTTATAGAAGTCACGCAGGGTTTTTACCACCGCCTCGCGAAAAGCCGCCAGGTGGGTTCCACCCTGTGTTGTATACTGACCGTTTACAAATGAATAGTATTCTTCACCATATTGGTTCTCGTGGGTGAGGGCAACTTCAATATCTTCACCTTTGAGGTGAATGATGGGATAGCGCAGTTCGTCTTCGTTCGTTTTGCGCTGTAACAGATCCAGCAAACCGTTTTTACTAACGTACTTTTTGCCGTTGAAGTTCATCACCAAACCGGCGTTCAGGTAGCAGTAATTCCACAGCTGGCTATCGAGGTACTCATGTATGTAATGGAAGTTCTTAAATACCGTATCATCGGGAATGAAAGTAACCATGGTACCGTTACCTTCAGTTGTTTTGTTCTCTTTATGTTCTTTGGTAAGCACGCCGCGTTCAAACTCGGCGGTTTTTTCCTTTCCTTCGCGGTAGGCGGTTACTTTAAAGTAGGTGCTAAGTGCATTCACCGCTTTGGTACCTACCCCGTTCAACCCCACACTTTTTTGGAATACCTTACTGTCGTATTTAGCGCCGGTATTGATCTTGCTCACTACTTCAACCACTTTACCCAACGGAATACCGCGACCGTAGTCACGAATGGTAACTGACTTTTCGTTAATGGTAATATCAACCTGTTTACCATAACCCATGGTATACTCATCAATACAGTTATCGATCACCTCTTTGATCAACACGTAAATACCGTCATCGGGGCTGGAGCCATCGCCCAGTTTACCGATATACATACCCGGACGCAGGCGAATGTGTTCGCGCCAGTCGAGCGATCGTATCGAGTCTTCGGTATAATCAAACAAGTCGTTTTTTTCTGTCTTTGCCATGTTTATACGGATATGTCTTTTTTCGTGAATCGTCAATCGTCAATGGTAAATGGCCCCCGATCGTTCAGGATACCCCACAAATAGTAAAATTCCCGCATGTTTCAGCCCATCCCGGAATAGACCGTGGAAAGTACATAAAACATTGGAAATAAATGGTGTAAAGTTGCCTGATTGAAGTAATCCCCGCTTTCTGTTCTGCAAAACCGGCCACAATCTACAAATCGTACACCAAAAACGCCTGAACGGGCAAATATAGCCAAATGAGGGCAACCGTTTTTTTATTGAGTTATTAACTATTGTGGAAAATTTTGAAAGAAAGTCACAAAGTCCCTGGCTGGCGGGTGCTTCGGGCGGGTTAACCCACCTTTTAGCTACCCAAGGAGGGGATTAAATTTGGTGTACCAATCAAATATTAAATAAATGATTTATAATGAACTGAATCAGAAGCCGTTCTAACCATAATACAATAGGTAATTATTCTGATGTATACTTATTTTATGAAACTAACTCATTAATTTACAGCCTATATGAGTACAGCGTTGGCCCAAATAACTGATGTTTCGATTACACTTAACAACATTGATATCTTAAAAAACATCAATCTTACCATTCAGCCGGGCGAGCAATGGGCTATTATTGGAAAATCGGGCAGCGGCAAAACCACCCTGGCCCATGCCTTAACCGGCACGGCGTTTCATAGTGGTTCGGTTTCATATCACCTGCCCAATCACAGCCATACCAACCGCATTTTACTCATAGAGCAACAACATCTCTTTAAGAACCGCTCCAATACCAGCGATTTTTATTACCAGCAACGATACAATTCCTCCGATTCGGAGGATGCCATTACTGTACAGGAGGTACTGCAGCCCCTGTTGGAAAGCAATCCAGCCATCAACTGGATAGAACAATTACACCTTACCCATGTGTTGGCGGAGCCGCTGATCCAACTATCGAATGGAGAGAACAAACGGCTGCAACTGGCTAAATCCCTGTTCCTTGACCCGGCCGTGCTAATCATGGACAATCCCTTTATTGGGTTGGATGTGGAAGGCCGCCAAAGCCTGCACCATATTCTGGATACCATTGTAGCCAACGGGATCTCTATTATTCTGATCACGCCGCCACAGGAACTGCCAGATTGTATTACGCATGTGGCCGTGCTGGAAAATGGCGAACTCATTTCGGCTGGTAAAAAATCAGCCATCCAGTTGCAACCGGCAGTGGTGGCGCCTGCGCTACCCACTCACATCATCCAGAAACTAAAAGCTACCAACGAGGACAAGGATTTTACTACTGCCGTGAAAATGGTGAATGTGAGCATTCAATATGGAGAAAGAACTATCCTCCAAAACATAAACTGGGAAGTAAAGAAGGGAGAATGCTGGAGCATTTCAGGCCCTAACGGGGCAGGCAAAAGCACGCTGCTGAGCCTGATAACGGCCGATAACCCGCAAGCTTATGCCAACGAGCTGTATCTGTTCAATAAGCGCCGTGGCCGTGGGGAAAGCATTTGGGATATTAAACGCCACATTGGTTTTGTTTCGCCCGAACTGCATTTGTTCTTTGATCGCGGCACCTCGTGTTTCGATGTAATTGCCTCCGGTTTGTTTGATACCATGGGCCTGTTCAGGCAAATTTCTACCGCTCAACAGGAGCAGGTACAAAACTGTATCCAGTTACTGCAATTGCAGCACGTGCAACGCCGTCCGCTGTTTCAATTATCGCTGGGGCAGCAACGCATGGTGTTGCTGGCAAGAGCGCTGGTGAAGAACCCGCCGCTGTTGATTTTAGATGAACCCACACAAGGCCTGGATGAAGAGCAGATCAGTTACTTCAAAACGCTGGTGAATCAGTTGTGTGAAACGTTTAATACTACCCTGCTGTATGTAACGCACTATACTAAAGACTTGCCTGCGTGTGTTAAACATGCAGCATTACTGGAAAACGGGAAGAT
>CBIMFG010000660.1:0-3950 GCA_966243125.1 uncultured Niastella sp. | reverse complement strand
GAATACGGGCCTGTCCTTTGGCCACCACAGGATAAAAGAAGCCAATTACATAAATACCCTCATCGAGCAGGCGTGCTGCAAAATTTTGGGCTATAACGGCATCATACAGCATAATAGGCACTATAGGATGGTCGCCGGGCTTTATGTCGAAACCAGCTTCCGTCATTTTACTGCGGAAGTATTTGGTATTGTATTCCAGTTTATCACGCAATTCGGTGGTTTCGCTCAACAGGTCTAATACGGCTATAGAAGCACCTACAATGCCTGGCGCCAGTGTATTGGAGAATAAATAGGGGCGCGAACGCTGACGAAGCATCTCAATTACTTCTTTACTTCCGCTGGTAAAACCGCCCGATGCACCACCAAGGGCTTTACCCAGGGTGCCGGTGATGATATCAATTTTTCCCATTACCCCGCGGTATTCATGGGTTCCGCGGCCTGTTTTTCCCAAAAAGCCGCTTGAGTGGCTTTCATCGATCATAACGGCCGCGTCGAATTTTTCAGCCAGCGCAACAATAGCATCCAGCTGGGCTATGGTGCCATCCATGCTAAACGAACCGTCGGTAACAATAACCCGGTTGCGGCACGATTGTGATTCCTTCAGTTTCTCTTCCAGGTCGGCCATGTTATTATGCTTGTAACGGAACCGCTGAGCCTTACACAAACGCACCCCATCAATGATAGAGGCATGGTTCAGTTCGTCGGAAATAATAGCATCCTGCTCATTATACAGTGGTTCAAAAACACCCCCATTGGCATCGAAGGCAGCTACATACAAAATTGTGTCTTCAGTACCCAAAAAGGCGGAGATCTTTTGTTCCAGTTCTTTATGAATATCCTGGGTTCCGCAAATAAACCGTACACTGCTCATACCGTAACCCCGGTGGTCAACATACTTCTTGGCAGCTTCAATTACTTTGGGGTGCGATGATAAACCGAGATAGTTATTAGCGCAAAAATTAAGCACGGTTTTGCCGTTCACAGTGATCTCGGCGCCTTGTGGCGACTCAATTATACGCTCTGTTTTAAACAAACCGGCAGCTTTTATCTCGGCCAGCTCATCGGCCAGGCGTTTTACTAATTTTTCGTTCATGGAGCATGTAGTTTTTTGTAATGCCACAAAAGTAATGAAAGCAAGCAATAAGCCGCAAGCTTCAAGCACCAGGCAATACACCGCTGCGGGGCAGCGCCCCAGACAAAACCCTCGCCGCGACGGCTTGCAGCTTGTGGCTTGAGGCTTGGAGCTTGCAGCTTTTTTCTCCACATCACTGTTTCAACAGTAACAGCTAAAACATTCAGATCGTATAACTTAAATTTTTCATCCGGGAAAAACTTCATACCACTTTGTGGTAATTCTAACTTTTTCTTAAAAAAACTGTAACAAAAGTCCAATACCTTCGTCTTATAATACAAAACGATGCATTATGTGGAAGAAAACCTTTATCCGTTCAACCCTCATATTATTGGTGGCTTTGGCTGGAATATTTGTTTTTGCCACAACGCATACTTCTAAAAAACCCGTTAGCCGGGATTGCCTGAAATCAGTTAAGGATTGCTGTAACAGTAATAGCAATAAAAGCAGCAGCCAGAGCGATTTTTTGATCTGGGAATCACTGAGCCGGGCTATAGCAGCAAATGCTCAATTTTAAACTTATGACAATCAACGTTTCTATAGAGGGTTCCGCCGTTGGCGGAACCTTTTTTATTTTATTTAAATTCCCTGTAACTTTTTAGCGCCCTGGTTCGTACCACCTTTACACTAACAGAATAACAGTCAGGTTCTGCTTATGACCGAGAAACAGTATAATCAATGCGTAGCTGAGTATGCGGACAACGTGTACCGGTTCATCTTAAAAAATCTTCGTCATGAAGAGGATGCCCGGGATATTGTTCAGGCTGCGTTTGAGAAAATGTGGCGGAGCCGGGCCGATGTTGATAATGCCAAATGCAAAAGCTATTTGTTTACGGTTGCTTATAACCAAATGATCGATCATTTGCGTAAAGTAAAACGGGTGCAGTTACGCGATGAATTTAAAGAAGAAACACAGGTGTTGGACAAACCTATGTACAATACCCGTAAGATTCTGGAAGAAGCATTAAGCCGGCTGAACGAAACACAACGGTCGCTGGTGTTGCTGAAAGATTATGAAGGGTATTCGTATGAAGAGATCGGACAAATTACCGGGCTGAACGAAAGCCAGGTAAAAGTGTATCTTCACCGCGCCCGCATACAATTAAAGAACTATTTGGTAAAACCTGAAAATGTCATTTAACTGTTACCATATAAGAACAGCTGATTTCAACTTCCCAACCGGTGGTGGCCAGGAAGTTGAAATTACCCGTAACAACTACGAGGCGTATTTTGTGATGTATGTTGATGAGGAGCTGAATGCAGGGGAACGCCTGGCAGTGGAACAGTTCATACAACAAAATCCCGATCTTGAAGAAGAACTGGTAATGTTGCAGCAGTCGGTCCTGCGGCCCGATGAAGCCATTGTTTTTGACGAAAAAGAAAATTTATTCAGGCATACAACCGGTATTGATATCAATGAGGATAACTATGAAGAATACTTTGTTTTATATGGTGATGATGAATTAACCAATGAAGAAAAAGACCAGGTAGAACAATTCGTATATAAACATCCCCAATACCAGGCCAATTTTGAATTGATACAACAGGTAAAGCTGGTGCCTGATAACGCCCTCGCCTTTCCTGATAAGTCATACCTGTATCGTACAGAAGAAGATGATACGCGGGTGATTGCCTTCCCCTGGTGGCGGATTTCGGCAGCAGCCATGGCGATACTAACTATTGGCATGGTGTATGTTTATGTATCAACACGTTTTGTTGCTGATAAAAATATGGTGATAGTAACACCGCCAACAAAAGCAACGGTGAAACCACCAATACCTTCACAAGCTGAGGTTGTTGCAGCTCCACAACAGATAGATAACAATGATGAAACCATTGTAAAATCTGCTCTCCCAAAAAATATTTCAAAACCTGGTAACAAAATACCGGTACCATACGTACAACAAGTAGTAAAACAACAGCAACAACCGGAAGTAGTTCCTGCAGGCGACAATGAAAAATCCTTATCCGCCCGGTCAGTTGATGTAGCTATTCGCAAAACGTATGAGCGGCCTGAAGTTGAAAGCACAGTTATTAATAACTCCGTTAGCCAACCGATAGCGCTCAATACAGCAGCAGCTGTTCAATCCATTGAAGAACCAGATCATTCACAAACAGCTGTATTAACAGCCTCGGTAAATAAAACACCACTAAGAGGTTTTTTTAGAAAAGTATCACGGGTAGTTGATAAAGTTACCAGCCCCGATGACAATGGCAAAGGAGGCATACGTATAGCCAACCTTGAATTTGCAATAAAATAATACAATTAAAATAGTTAAACCAGCTAAGATGAAACAGGCAATTATACTCCTGATAGGGATCACTATGTGCTTAACCGGCCTGGCCCAAACCGATTCCACCGCAAAAGGAAACGAAAACGAAAATGATACCATTCGTGTAGGCGGCATGATCATTATTAAAAAACGCAAAGGTAACAACAACGATAGCACCGAAGCTAAAACCTATCAACGCAGCAAACCTTCGCGTATAAGCACCAACTGGTGGATCATTGACCTTGGTTTTGCCAACTACAACGATCAAACAGATTACAAGAGCAACGCCATACAAGGCCCTGATGGTTTTGCACCCGGCCTCGGGAAAGACCAGTTTAAATTGCGCACAGGCAAATCAGTGAACGTAAACATTTGGGCCTTCATGCAAAAACTGAATATTGTTAAAGGCGTAGTAAACCTTAAGTATGGCCTGGGTGTAGAATTGAATAATTACCGCTATGAGGAACCTATTTTGTACCAAACCAGCCCAACCGTGGTTGTGCTTGATAATACGCGGAACTATTCAAAAAATAAACTGGCCGCCG
>CBIMFG010000659.1:0-3951 GCA_966243125.1 uncultured Niastella sp. | reverse complement strand
TTATTTACCGGCTGCTTTACCAGCTTTACGACGAATAACTTCGCCAACGTATTTAACACCTTTTCCTTTGTACGGCTCAGGCTTACGTAAGCTGCGTAATTTAGCGGCAACCTGTCCCAGCAATTGTTTGTCAATACCTTCCAGGGTAATTTTTGGGTTCTCCCCTTTTTCCTGTTGAGTAGCAACTTTCAATTCTTTGGGAATTTCGAACAGAATATTGTGAGAGTAACCCAACGATAAGTCGAGTAAGTTACCCTGATTGCTTGCTTTATAACCCACACCCACTAATTCCAGTTTCTTGGTATAACCTTCAGTAACACCTTTCACCATGTTGGCTACCAGGGCACGGTACAAACCGTGCATGGCGCGGTGACGGATCTGGTCGGTTGGGCGGGTGAATAATACTTCACCGTTCTCAACTGTTACTTTGATATCGCGATCGATCTCTTGTTTCAATTCGCCTTTAGGACCTTTAACAGTGATCACATTGTCACCACTAACTGTGATATTCACTCCGGTTGCAACTGTTACAGGCTTTTTACCTATACGAGACATAACTAATCAGTTTTTAGTATTAAGTTTTATGTTTCAAGTTTTGGGACCGGTCAGCTCCTATAGGTTAAGAGCTTAATGTATCCAAAAACCACGCTGAACGCTGCGTTAAGCGTTTGGCGTTATGCGTTCAGCTTAGTAGATATAGCAAAGAACTTCGCCGCCAACATTCTGGCCTTTGGCTTGTTTGTCGGTCATTACACCTTGTGATGTGCTCACAATAGCAACGCCCAAACCATTTTTCACTCTTTTGAATTCAGCAGGGCTGGCGTACTGACGCAAACCAGGACGGCTAACTCTTTCCAGAGATTTGATAGCAGGCTCTTTACTTTGAGGATCGTACTTCAAGGCTATTTTGATAAGACCTTGTTTGTTATCATCCTCAAATTTGTATTTCAGAATGTATCCCTGATCGTACAATATTTCAGTAATACGTTTTTTCAGATTAGAAGCGGGGATCTCCACAATGCGGTGTCCAGCCATCTGTGCATTACGAATTCTAGTCAGGAAGTCTGCTATGGGATCAGTTACCATGTTTATTTTAAATTAAAACAGATTTACAATTGTTTAAAAGTAGTTCCTGGTTATTACAGGCTTGCTCTTGTGTCTTGTGAGGCTTTCCCGATTGTATCGGGAGTTGCCTGTTTTACCAGGATGCTTTTCTAACACCTGGGATTTTGCCATTCAACGCCATTTCACGGAACGTAACACGACTTAATCCAAAGTAACGGATGTATCCTTTGGGACGGCCGGTTATCTGGCAACGGTTTTTCAGACGAACTTTCGAAGAATTCTTCGGCATTTCATCCAGCGCTTTCCAATCACCGGCAGCTTTCAGGGCTTCACGCTTTTCAGCATGTTGCGCTACCATACGTTCTCTTTTTCTTTGTCTGGCTTTAACTGACTCTTTAGCCATAATTTATTTTACGTTTATAGATTTCCAAATTGAAAGTAAATCACAACAAATGTATAGATGAATCCCGATTGGTATCGGGATGTTTCTTAATCTTTTTTAGCTCCTTTGAACGGCATGCCCAACTCTTTCAACAGCTCATATGCTTCTTCATTGGTTTGGGCAGTAGTTACAAACGTAATATCCATACCGGTGATCTTGTTCACTTTGTCGATGTCGATCTCAGGGAAAATGATCTGCTCGGTAACGCCTAAAGTATAGTTACCACGGCCATCGAAAGCTTTTTCATTGATCCCTTTGAAATCACGTACACGGGGTAATGAAGTAGCGATCAATCTGTCGAGAAACTCATACATTTTGGTACCACGTAATGTTACGCGGGCGCCAATAGGCATGTTCTTACGCAATTTAAAGTTCGAAATGTCTTTTTTAGACATAGTAGGAATTGCTTTCTGACCAGAGATGTTTGTCAGTTCATCAATTGCTACATCCACCAGCTTTTTATCAGAAACGGCGCCATTCACACCACGGTTGATGCAGATCTTCTCCAATTTAGGGCATTGCATTACCGTACCATAACTAAAGCGTTTCATTAAAGCAGGTACAACTTCTTTTTTGTACTTCTCTGCCAGCCTGGGAGTATATTTTGTTGTAGACATCTTATTTAGCTTAGCGTATTATGTTTCATGCTCAAGGCACTCAGCATAACACAAGTGATAATTATTTTATTGCTTCACCGGTTTCTTTAGAAATACGTACCAGTTTACCGTTTTCACGGCTGCGTTTGATTTTTACACCGGCGCCGGCTTTAGCATCCCACAACATCACATTTGAAATGTGAATAGCAGCTTCTTTTTTTACAATACCGCCACGGGTGTTACGAGCCGAAGGTTTGGTATGGCGGGTAACGATGTTAACGCCTTCAACCAGCACGCGGCTTTTTTCTGGAAATACTTCCAAAACTTTGCGGGGCTTTGCAGCGTCTTTATCATCACCGGCAATAACTACTACGGTGTCGCCTTTTTTAATATTAAACTTAGGTTTGAATCTGTTGTTGCTCATTTTTTTAAGCTTTTGGCCATAAGCTGCAAGCTTAAAGCCGTTTTCAATTATAGTTCATGCAAGCCAAAGCCTGCAGATTGTATTTATAAAACTTCGGGTGCCAATGAAATGATCTTCATGTATCCCTTATCACGCAACTCTCTGGCTACTGGTCCGAAGATACGGGTACCGCGAGGCTCATCAGACTGATTCAACAACACAACTGCATTGTCATCAAAACGGATATAAGATCCGTCTTTGCGGCGTAATTTGTTCTTTGTGCGAACAATTACTGCTTTAACAACAGTACCTTTTTTAATACCACCGGCAGGAATAGCATCCTTTACGGTTACTACAATTTTATCGCCTATTTTGGCGTAATCCTGGCCGCTGTTTCCCAGTACACGGATACACAGTACTTCCTTGGCGCCACTGTTATCAGCTACATTTAATCTAGACTCTTGCTGAATCATTGTTTTAGCTTTTAGCTCTCAGCTTTTGGCCCCGAGGGTGTCGGGACCCCCAGCGATGATTAAAAATTTATTTGAAATCGTCGTTGGCTTACAGCTAACCGCTTGCAGCCAACAGCTTATTACTTCGCCTTTTCTACTACTTCTACCCGTCTCCACCTTTTAGTCTTGCTCAGAGGGCGGGTTTCCATAATACGTACAGTATCGCCTACAGTGCACTCATTTTTTTCGTCATGAGCATGGAATTTGGTAGTCTTTTTTACGAACTTACCATAGATCGGGTGCTTTACTCTTCTTTCTACAGAAACAGTGATGGTTTTTTCCATTCTGTTGCTGGTTACAACCCCGATTCTCGTTTTACGCAAATTTCTGTCGAGCATTATAATAAATTTGATAATTTGGTAATTAGCTAATGTGATAATTTAAAACCAACTAGCATTTATTAGCACATTGGCTAATTAGCACATTATTTTGCCAGTGCCTTGTTTCTTAATTCTGTTTTTAAACGAGCTACGTCTCTGCGCAGGTCACGGATGCTCATTGGGTTCTCCAGGGGAGAAATTGCATGAGCGAACTCCAGCTTTTTCAAACGCAGTTCATCTTCGCCAATGCGGGCTTTCAGATCATCCGCACTCATTTCCTTCACGCTCTTATTGAAATCTATTTTCTTTGACATAATACTTAATTTGAAAATTGATAATTAGCTCTCCCGCTTTAAGACGGGACCAGCATATTATGCACTATAGTCGCGTCTTGTGATGAACTTGGTTTTAATGGGCAGTTTTTGTGCCGCCAATCCCAGCGCTTCTTTTGCTACCTGTTCTGTAACACCATCGCATTCGAAGATGATACGACCTGGTTCAACTACTGCAGCCCAGAATTCAGGGTTACCTTTACCTTTACCCATACGCACTTCAAGAGGCTTGCGGGTAATTGGCTTATCAGGAAATATGCGGATCCAAACATTACCTTCAC
>CBIMFG010000658.1:0-3951 GCA_966243125.1 uncultured Niastella sp. | reverse complement strand
TTCTCAAAAATGATCACGGCCGACATAGAGCCGGAAAACACAAACAACCAGAACAATACTTCCGACACATTCAGCCTGAAATTCAACCCCGCAAAAATGCGTTGCTGCATCAGCCACATAAACGCCATCAGCCAGGGCAACACATACAAACACAGCTCTACAATACTGTTGTTGGTAGTAAAGGTGAGTATCATTAACCCAATGGCGCCCACAATAATGAACATAAAGTAATTGCGGTCGCCTACCATTTTTCCTGCCACCGTTAACAGTATCTGCGACATGAAAAAATAGCTGAGGGCCAGCGTTGCCAGTACTATAAAACCAATAAAACTATATGGTGTGGCAATTAAACTAAAGAAGTTGGTTACGTTAAAAGAGATCTTGGCATCTGACACCATTGTTTGCAAAATGGCCGCAAACATAAAGGTCACAATCGTTAGGGCGCTTACCGAGGCTATCAACGCTGCCCAGTTCTTCCAGGGTTCGTGATAAGGACGGATGGAAGAAATATTAATGCGCCGGTTTATAAAAGTGATCACCCAACACAACAACAGGGCATTGATCAACAGATCGCCCAATGAACTTAAGATAAAACTTGAGCCATATATAGCAGGGTCAAATAGTTCAAACTGACGTAAGGCCAGGATATTGGGAAAGCCATACACGATCAGCCGCAGAATAAAAACAACACTGCAGAGTAAGGAAATGCCATACCAGATGCCGTAGGTACGGCTAACAATATCCGCCACCTGGTGCAGAAAAAGAAACAACAGAAAGAAGCCTAATATGGTAGTTAAGATAACCCAGGTATTGTGCGGCCTGCCATACATGGTGTTTTGCTTGAGGTAGAACAGCACATCCCCTGAAAGATTTTTTACAGGAAAAGCGGTTACGGTGTAGGAGATATCAACCTGCTGAGTGGCGGCCTTCACGTCAACAAACTCTTTTTGCAGGTTCTCTGTTTCTACATTGTATTGCCACTTTCGCATCACTGGTATAAGGGCTTCGGCAATAAGGCGGCGATCGTTCCGCAAATACAGAATGCGGGCGGTATGTACATACACCCCATTCGACAGCCGCTCAACACGGCTGCTCATGCTATCTTCCGATAAATGTTTTACGGGTTGTATCAGTTGTGTATTCCAAAACAGCAAAGCAGGCGGTACATCAAACTCGGTTTCATCATAAATGTATAACCCATACCCTTTCTTGTTATCGAGCAGTTTTGCAGCGTGGCCTCGGTATAAGTTTGATCAACCAGCGAACCCATTAAGGCCGTATCAGCAGCGAGTTGTTGAAAGTCCTGTTCCTTTTGCTGAATGCTGGTTTGAATTAACCGGGCAAAATACCGCGGCGACGTAACATCCGTTACATACCTGTTCAAAATATAGGCAAGTGTAAACAGGCCAACGGCAGCCAGCAATGTATAAGTATACCTGTTAAATAGTTTTTGCTTGAGATGATTCAAGTATCGGGGTTTTGTTTTTTGATCGCGTTCCAGATGGCATCCATTTCACCGAGGGTCATATCGGCCAGGGGTTTGCCCTGTTGCATTGCCAGCTGTTCCATTTTTGTGAACCGCGAAATAAACTTTTTATTGGTTCTTTCCAGTGCGTTCTCAGCATCTATCTGCAAAAACCGTGCGTAATTGATGAGGGAAAAAAGCAGGTCGCCAAACTCCTCCTCTATTTTTTCGGGGTCGTTGGCCGCCACAGCTTCGTGCAGTTCCTGAGTTTCTTCATTTACTTTATCCCAAACCTGCTCTCGGTTATCCCATTCAAACCCTACCGTGCGGGCCTTTTCCTGCAGGCGGGTTGCCTTTACTACTGCAGGCAGGGAAACGGGCACGCCACCCAGGATCGATTTCTTGCCTTCTTTTAACTTCAGCTTTTCCCAGTTCTGTTTTACTTCTTCATCGTCTTTTACTTCTACATCTCCATAAATATGCGGATGGCGGTGGATCAGTTTTTCGCAAACGCCATGAATGGCTTCTTCAAGGGTAAATTGTTGCTGCTCAGTGCCGATCTTGGCATAAAACACCAGGTGTAACATCAGATCGCCCATTTCTTCTTTAATGCCTTTCCAGTCGTTATCGGTAATGGCATCAGCCAGTTCATACGTTTCTTCAATGGTTAACGGCCGTAACGTTTGTATCGTTTGTTTTTTATCCCAGGGACATTTCTCCCGCAAATCGTCCATAATACCTACCAGGCGCATGAATGCAGCTGCTACCGCTTGTTGTTGTTGTGCCATATATCACCAAATTGTTAAAATTTAAACACTGCAAATAAAAAGAAGGCCATGAACAGGATTATGATCGATACAAAGGCCCAGGTATTCAGTATAAAAAACTTAAGTAATGTTTTGCCAGTTCCCTGCGCATAAAATTTACGCATGGCTTTGTAAGCATACCATACTCCGTATAACAATACCGCCGCCTCTATAAAACCAATCCAATCCCAGTCCATTGACTCTCGTATTTGAACAAACCCAAAGTAAATCAATAAGTCAATGAAGGTAAAGATATACAGATATATCAAAAATATGCCGTGTGTTACATACAGGAACTGTTTGCGGCGATAGTATAATAATCTAAGATAGAAGGCATACAATGGCAATGAAATGAACAAGAGATAGGGAAAGGTATGAAGGAATTTCTCCAGCAGGTCGCGCCACATTGCCTTTTGATCGCCTTTGTACCGGGCATTCAATTCAATTTCGCGGTGTTTGGCCTGCCGCTCTATCCAGTTATCCTTTTCCCCTTTTGGCAATACTTTCTGTATGGAATCATACTCTTTTATAGAAGCATATTCCTGATCGGGATTGGTGAGGTTTACATTCCAGCGGTTCTTTCCCTTCTTCGTTGTATAGAGGTGGTTGGTGGTATCTGACTTTTTTTCTTCATCTGTTATTCGCATATAGGGCGTAGCCAGATCAAGTGCTTTTAAAACAGCAGCGGAATCTGCTGCAGTCTTTGCATTAACCAGTGCCCTTGCTCTTATAGAATCTGGCAGTGCCACTATGATGTTTTCCTTCTTAGCTTTCTTTTCTTCTCCTATTTCGGTACTATGATGGAATACAGCATACAAACAGATGAAAAATAAAGCGGAAGAGAAAACATACATCCTGATGGGGTGCAGGTACCGCGCCCGGCGGCCTTCAATATATTCTTTTGGTAAGAACCCCGGGCGGGTGATCAGGAACTTAGTGGTGCTGAAAAACTTACCGTCGAAGTGGGTAATGTCGTAAAAAAAATGGCTGATGAGGCCCCAAACTGTTTCTTTTGGCTCAATATTTTCCTGTCCACACACATGACAATATCTTCCATGAAGCGCAGCGTTGCAGTTAAGGCAAATTTTCTCGTGACGTTCTTTACTATGTGACAAATGAACAAATTTTAACTAAAAATAAGGAAACAGGTTATTTTACAGAAAAATTCACTGATCCGGTGTATTATTGGACCAAATTCTTCGTTACTAAAGCGCAAAAAATTAAGCTGTTTATAATATGACCAAAATTTTGGGGTTATCTCTTCTTATTAGTTTTATTGCTCATACAGCCTATAGTCAACACTACTATAATGACCTGGTAATGACCAATGAAATCGTCAAAAAAAGAGCGGTATTCCAGGCCAACAAAGTAAGATCGGTAAAAATGACCAGTTTCGATGGCAATAACCAGCCTATTGAAGGTTTTGGCGGTACCCAGGCTGTTTCGGCTAGCTCTATTACCACCGAAACTTCTACCAGCCTGAGCGGGAAAGATGAGATCACGCATTATTTTAATGAGAAGGGCATGTTGACCCAAAGCATTGATACTACCGATGGCAATAAGGTGATCATTCAATACACCTATGATGCCAATAATCTTATTACAGGTATTACCAATATGTCGTTTTCGCCCGGCGGTTATTCCACCAGGGAACAACACCTGTGGTTTTATAATGCGGCT
>CBIMFG010000657.1:0-3955 GCA_966243125.1 uncultured Niastella sp. | reverse complement strand
GAAGTTCGTTTAAATGCAAACGATAATAAGTTCAGTGTAGATATTTATGAGCCTGGTTTTGTTAAAGATGAGAATGATGCATTTGTAATGGAAAATGGTGTTCCTAAACGGGAAGGATGGCAAAAAACAGGATACACAGCGGAAATTAATGTTGAGAATTTAGGAGGCGCCACTCTATATGTGCCTGGTAAATTGGATAAAACTCATAAAGCATATGCTTATTTACTAATGAACAGAAAGACCGCAAGTACAATACAAATTAAAGCTGGTGAAGAGAAACTAACTACTCCAAGCGAGAGTAGTGTATTTATCCATGAAATTCTTGACCACGGGTTAGATTTGGTCCGTAATGGAAATGTAAACAAGTCAATTGGAAAGGAAGTGGAAAATGTTAAATATCATAATTTGGCCTTAAAAAATATTAGCAAAGGGCAAAGTCCATTAAGAACCTCACATCATGACTAAATTTATTTTCTGTTTTTTGCTTTTTACTTCTAATTGTACTGTAGATAACTCCAAATTAAAAGTCACAATTAGTTCTGATACAAAGGGTGCTCCAATATTGTATTCTATTTTAAATAATGACACTCTTAGAATCCAATCAAAAAACGATTCCCTTTTTTATATTAGAAAAGAATATTTTGGAAATAAACTACTAATACAGTTCGATAATGTTCTGTTTGATATTGGAGGTTTAGATAGTGTAGCAAAAAGTATACATTTAAATTATACTAAAGCAATAAGAAAAGGTTGTTTTGTCGTGACTAAGATTTATAACGATGTATTGCAAACCAAGTTTGATAAAGAATTAAATTGCTCGAATTTTAATGAAATTTTTATCTATAGTGTAACAGATCCTTTAAAAGATCCTCCAGCAATTAAAATTAGAAAGAAATAGTAAGCCTGCGGCGAACTAAAGGAAGTTGGAAGTTTTTTGCATCTAGAATATATGAAGGTAGAGAATTAGCCAGAAAGGATTTACTAATGGAAGCATTTTAGCTGCAGTCCGACAACAATGTGAAGACTTTGAAGGTATTTCTATTTGAAGTATCAAGTCAACAAACCTAAATAGGGTGTCGTATCAAACAATGGTGTAGTTGGCTAAGGGTACGAAAGAGCAAGGTTTGATGTAATTACAGTTACTGATGGATATTGAAACGTTGAAGTTAGTTTTACAGCAGGAACTCTGTAACCCTCCGGCCAACTACACCTTTGCTCTCTTAACTATTTTTGTACCGTATCCCTTCGGCCAACTACACCTTTGCCTGCTTAACTATTTTTTGTACCGATGAGGAAGGAGGTTTTGTATTTGGTTGACAGGATGATCGGCAATTTGATGAAGTACATCTTTCAGCCACGAGTATGGCTCGATACCATGCATTTTGCAGGTGCCCAGTAAAGAATACAGCATACCGCTTCTTCTGGCTGCTTGGTGACTGCCGGCAAATAAATAATTCTTTCTGCCCAGCGCTACGGGACGGATGCTGTTCTCTACCGGATTGTTATCGATATTCAACATTCCGTCCTCCGCATAAAGGGATAACCTTTCCCAACGTTCGATACTGTAGGCAAGGGCTTTGCCTATCGCGCTTTTGGGAAGGGTGTGGATATATTGCTCTTTCATCCACTGGCCAAGAGCGGCCAGGATAGGAACAGATTCAGCCTGGCGCACTGCTTTTATCTCCTCAAAGCCCATTGAGCTTTCCCGGCAGTTTCTTTCTATGGCATACAACTTCTGTATCTCCTGCAAAGCATGAGAAGCACGCGCCTCATCATTATCCAAGGCCTCATTGAACATGCGGCGTGCATGAGCCATGCAATGGATCAGGGTAATGTCCTGTCTTTTTGCAAAAACATCATAAGCCACATACCCATCGGTCTGCAGATAACCTTTAAAATCTTTGAGTATCTCCACAGGTCCTTCCCGCCCACGGCTTTCCTGGTAATCGAATAACACGAGCTTATCAATGCTGTTTTGATAAACCCAGTAATACCCCCTGTGCGTTTCACCTTTTTTACCCTTATCTATCACTTTGACCGGTGTCTCATCAGCGTGCAGGTAAGCGCATTGCAGCGCTTCTTTTTTCAATGCTTCAAATAATGGCTCGATCAGCCTGCAGGTGCCGCTCACCCAGTCAGTAAGGGTAGAATAGGCCAGCTTCACGCCGCTTCTTTCAAATCGCTGCATCTGGCGGTGCAGTGGCAGATGATCGATATACTTGTCAATGATAATCTGTGACAGTAGTCCTTCACCTGCCATCGCTTTTGGCAACGGACGAGATGGCAACTCTGCGATCACCACGCCACTATTATCAGGCTTTGCATATTTAGGACGCTTGTATTGCTTCACATACAACTGGCCTGGTTCATATTCCAATACTTCGGTGATCTCTTCACCGATCTTTTTACAATCTGTTATATCAATAGCAGGTTCGATCAGTATTTCTTCCCGACGAAGACTTTCGGGCAGCTTCATTCTTCCGGGATGAACCAGCGGCTTTGATTCTATAGCAACAGTATGCCGCGTATAGCTGACCTGCTTTGTTGAGGTGATCGTGCCGGGTGCAACTGCCTGTACAGGGATGTCAAGTGAGAGTTGGGAAGGGTTCGTATCTGAAGGGATAAAACGCTCATGACGGGAGCCAAAGATCATTTTCTGCAACTGTGCCAGCTGCTGTTTAAGTTGTATAATTTCAAACTGTGATTGCTCGTATAAACTTTTATAACCAATAGCCACTGACATGACTGCAAAGATGTGCTATGATCAGCCATGCCAATAATTTTATTGTCCACTGTAAATGCCGCTTCGTTGATATCTTTTCCGGTAACGGATCGTTTGCAGTGAGATGCCCTGCAAAATGAAATGTAACTGGTCAACGGTAAGCTGCATGCTCTTTGCATCCAGGTCAAATGGCGGCGCTTCGAACGCGCCTTTTTCCAGTCTGCGATAAAAAATGGTGAAGCCGCCTTGCTCGTAAACCAATAACTTGAGGTGAGTGCGAGGACGGTTGATAAAAATAAAGGCATCTCCCTGGGTAACGATTTTACCAAGTTCATTGGTGACAATGCCGCAGAGCTGGTTAAACCCCTTGCGCATATCGGTCTCCTTCCGGTAGAGATGATAACGCCGCTGATCTGTGAGATGAAGCAGCGCGCTCATGCGACAAGCTCCTTTAAGAACGTAGCGCTGACGGGCTGGTAGATCCGGATGCCGTTCACTTCAGCGAACAAGCGCTGCGCAGATGAGTTCACCTGCACAACGGCAAAGGCGGATGAACCAGATTCCGTTTGCATCTCCCCGCGCTTCAACCACCGGCTGAGACTGTTAATGGAAATGCCACGAGGCAGACAAAATGCCTGCATCGATTGACCACTCGCACGAAACTCTTCTACAACCATCCTTATCTCCTCTGCTGTACGCCGATGACGTGAAGGCTTTGAAACTGTTTCCATTTGAAGTATCTTAAGTCGACAAAGCTAAGGAGGTTATCATGTCTGGCAAGAGTGTAGTTGGCCGAAGGGTTACATTAGTTCTTCCTTTAACTTTTTCATAGTTTGCGTTTAAGTTTACACCATGAACTGCAAAAACTGGGGTTGGTTTCCAAAATATTGTATCACCATAGGCTGCCGATGATGTATAAAGAACCATTCCCTTCCAAATTCCCACTTCTTAGTGACAAATCATTTTCGATAATAGTAAGTGATAGTTTGGTCGAAGGGTTACAAATAAACATTGGTTTACCACTTCAATTCTATGTACTTAAAATAAAACCAAACAACGTAAACTACTCCCAAGAATGTAACTATTAGTGACGTAACTAGCTCTACCTTGTTATAAATGATACATCGCAGTGGATTTTCGCAATCGTATATAACGCGTTGATCGCTGTTTAATTTATAAGGAAATAATTCAACTAAGAGAGAATGAATCGGAATGGTTGTAACTTTTTCATTC
>CBIMFG010000656.1:0-3961 GCA_966243125.1 uncultured Niastella sp. | reverse complement strand
TTCACCATATGGGCTATATAATCTGCCTCATCGGTATTGATGCGTTTTTCATAAACACTATTGGGCAGAAAATGGAAACTGATACTACGGTCGAATAAGGCATCTACATGCTGAACCGCTTCCTGCGGCCTGGTTATTTCAATAGATTTCTTCTCTGTATGGTGAATGGTCTTATCAGGAATGGTCAACAGGTTGGCCTCATAAAAAGCGTGGTTGCTGAAACTGATCAACGTTTCGAACCGGCTTCTGTAGTGCCAGCCTAACATCACATTGCCCAGTTTTCTGGCGCCTTGTATCAACAGGCTGTCGGCATCATTGCTTAACAGTTCATCATCTTCATTATCGGTAAACACTTCCAGGTCGTCCGGGTCTTCTGTGCGAACGGCAAAGAAATTGGTAGGCGGCATTTGTTTATCATCGCCCACAATAATGGTTTGTTTGGCGCGGTACAAAGCCGGGATGCCTTCTTCCAACGTGATTTGACTGGCTTCATCAAAGATCACCACATCAAAGAAATCAATATCAACCGGTAAGCTGTCACTTACACTTAACGGGCTCATCAGCCATACCGATTTAAGGTCTTTTAACACCAGGCCGCTTTCTTTACCGGATAGCTCCCTGATACTCTTAAAGCGGATGCTTTTATTGAATTCGTTTTCGAGAATCTTACGTCCTTCGGTATAATCCTTTTTAAACTCGCGTTGTTCAGGTGTTAACTGACTGCTGGCGATATTACTCAATTCAACATTTTGCAAAAAGCGTTGCCGTACAGTGGCCCTGATATAGTCGGCATTTACCTTCAGCAATTGTTTGTAGCAATGTTGTATTTGCCGCACCGCCTTTTCAATGGCGTGCATATCGGTATTGTCAAATACTTTAGTCTGATAATAAATATGCGACTGCGTTTTATTGGCCATACCAGCTTCAGCCTGTAATGGGGTAACTGGTATTTTTCGAAGCACTTCTTTTACCGAATCGGGCAGCTCAGCATATTCACGCAGGGCAGGCAACAGGTCACGCAGGCTTTCTGCGTTCATGCTTATGCTTTCCAGCTCGTCGTAAATATCACTAACCGGTTTTGTATTATACTCATTTAAACATTGCTGTAGCTGGGTTTGCAGCTTTAGCATACTGTTATTGAGCTTGCTTAGTTTTGTTACCAGTTGGTTGGCATCGGCATGATGCAATAAATAATCTATTTCCTTATCACCCTTTCTGGCCCTGATGCGCTCAATGCTTAAATGGGTGAGGTCAACATTCTCCACTTTATATTGCTGTTGCAGAAAGTGACGCTCCATGGCTACCATGTTAGCGGCATCGTATTCCTCTTTCAATTGTTGCAATACCACACCATAACCGGGGTGTACTGCATGCTGACTGAAATCGTAACATTCATCGATCTTGTTCTTCAGCCGGTTCCATTTGCTGTTCAGGAAGTTCAAAAACGATTCTTCGTATTTAGCGGCTAATGGTATAGCGGCCAGCATATCCTGCTCGCTCAGCTTTTGTTTCCAGTTCTTATTACGCGCCTTTATTTGTTCATAATTCTGTTGCTGCTGTTTGTACAAATGAACGCCCTTATCAAACTTACGGGCCTGCTCATTATCTTCATCAACCAGTGCCAGGCTATCTGTTTCTGCCAGGGGATTTAATACGATAGCTACCTGCACTAAATTTTTGATCTGTTCCAGGCGGTTGGTATGTTCGGGCGGAATATTATTATCCTTTACAACAGAGGTAATATCCGTTAACAAATTGCGGCAATGCAACAACAGGTTTTCCAGCACGGTTTGCGGGTTCTCGTTGCTAAAGATGTTCTCATTGATCTTACTGAACGGGTGTTCTGCAAAAGTGGGTTCGGCACCCGTTTCTTCCAGGGCATTACTCAATTGCTGTATCACATTGCCGAACTCCAGCCATTCTTTATAATGGGGTAATGCATCTGCTTCTTTTGTTGAGCGGGTGATCAAATGCTCTTTTAACGCCACTACCCTTTCCAGCAGCTTTCTAAATTCAATACCTGCCTGTTCAGGAACAGCGGTATGCGTAGCATGAAACTGTTTTAACAATTCCAGCTGTTCGTTGGTTTGCTTTAATAAAGCATTCCGGCTGCTCTGGATCCTTTCCAGGTCCATTTTATTTTTGGTGAAGTCTTCATACGTTTCTTTCAGATTCCTGATAAACTCTTTTTTATCACCCAGGCTGTCGTGAATATAACAGCACAATTCATCGAGCCCCTGTTGTTTCAGGCGATGGTATACCACATCCAGGGCTGCACGCTTTTCGCACACAAACAAAATACTATGGCCACGGGCGGCAAAATCGGCTATCAGGTTGGTGATGGTTTGGCTTTTACCGGTTCCGGGCGGGCCCTGAATAATGTAGCTTTCTTTTTCCCTGCTTTTTAAAATAGCTCTTGTTTGGGTAGGGTCGGCAGTAATTACATGGTACCAGTCATCGGTACTGTTCCAGTTTTGTGCCGTATCACTGGCAGGCTTGGGTTTGTTGCTGAACAACTGTTCAAACACTTCATTGGGCACCTGGTTATCGATCACAAAATTGTAATCGCGCACCAGGCTCATCTTTTTATAATTGAAATTACCCAGCACAATGTTACGCATATCAAAATCCCAGCTGTAGGGATTGCTGTCGCTTTCTGATAATTCAAATGAGGGGCGACGTTTGTCGGCCATGCTTTCCGTTAACTGTGAAGGCACAATGGGAACCTCTTCATGCCCCAGGGTTTCCAAAAAACCTTGTCTGGGTTCCACCCTTTGCCGGAATATTTCCAACCCCAGCGGTTTGTATTGTTCCTGCTGATAGCTGTACCCAACATCTTTATAATTGCTTAACTGTTTGCCTGAGCGCTGTAACCGTTTTTTGAAGTTGGTTACCGTTTGTTTGGCAACATTATGCACCAGCCTGATGCGTGGCTTTTGAATATAATTCAGTACTATGCCCTGATTGGCGGCATCTATTTGTCCTTTTAATAATTGATAGAATTGTTCCGGCGTCATTTCATCCAGGTCAACATAATCGGGCAGTGTAATACCGTACAACTCCTTCAGGTAACTGGCCAGTACCGGGTTTACTTCGGCTACATTATCAGTGATCTTTAATACGTAATGGTCTTCTTTTAATTTCTTGTTCTTCTTTAACTCTGCAGGCACCAGTAATAATGGGCTTTGTATGCGCTCTTCTGCATCTTCTTTCAGGTTGTGCCAGTTCAAATACACAATTACCAGCTTTAACTGGCTGAACCCATATTCCTGAATATCGCGCTGTGCTTCTATTCGAATTTTATCGAGTGAAGAAGGTAAATACAGGTGATCTTCGAACCGGAGGTATTTGTTCAGCACAATTTCTTTCATACCGGTTACGCGGTCGGCAATGTCTTTGTTCCAGGTAAATAATAATTCGGGACGAATGCTTTGATAATGCAGCACCATGGGTACGCTGCTTACTGTAAGGTTTACAAACCGCATATTTGGTTTGTAATACAACAACCGGTTCCGTCTGCTGGTATCGAATAAACGGTTGCGCAGCTTGTTTAAGATAAGCTGGTTGCGGTTGGTCAATGATTTGTTGATCCAGCCTGCTATATTACTAAGATCGGTTTCTTTTTCCGGATCATAATCGCGGTAATGTTGTAACCTGTTTACGATGTCATACAGGTCCTGCCCGCGTTTTTGGCGGCTTAGCTCCGTCATTTCAGCAATCAGTGCGCTGATGGTTGGGTGTATGCGGTGATTGTACAGAATGGGATTGCTGCGGTATTTTGCAAACAGCGCCAGGTCTTTTTCTTCATACAGGTTCAACCCTAAAGCCATGCTGCCTAATACACAACCTAAACAAAAGATATCGGTACGCTCATCGTGGTGCCCCCAATTCATTTCACAGCACCGGTCACCGGGTACATACGCCGGGAACGACAACGTTTCATTGCCCTTCAAATGGATCG
>CBIMFG010000655.1:0-3967 GCA_966243125.1 uncultured Niastella sp. | reverse complement strand
TGATCTCCGTGATTTCATATGACGATAAATGAAATATTTGGTTTGGAGCATCTTATGGCGTGTATCGTTATGATGGAAAGACCATCACGGAATTTAAAAGTGCAGCCGGGCAAAAATAAGCTTTGAAGTTCCATAAATTCTCCAATTACAATATACCGGTACACCCAATAGCTTTAAGTACCGGTATATTATATGTGTTTATTTCCCGACAATTTTCCTGCGGTGTACAATTCCCCAATCTGTAAGATTACTGATGATGGTTTGCAGCGTATTACCGTGTTCCGTAAGTTCATATTGAACCGTTATGGGTTGTGTATCTAAAATGGTTCGTTTTACCAACTGGTTTATCTCTAATTCCTTTAATTCTTTGCTCAACATTCTGTTGGAAATGCCTTCTATATCATTCAAGATATCAGAAAATCGCCTTTTGCCATAACAGCAAATAGACGTAATAATAGCAATCTTCCATTTCCCATTCAGTACGTCCATTGAATCCTGAACGGCCCTCATTCTTTTCTTTTGCTCCTGTTGAAACTCTTCTATTTTGCACCCCATAATGTTACTTTGTTACACGCGTGTTACCATTACTTTTCGACACCAAGTTACTAAAAATAACTACGACAGTATAGCTTTGTTACTCAAATAAAAAATAGAAAATGAGTAAACTTAAAAACAAGGTTGCCGTAATTACGGGAGGCAATAGTGGTATCGGGTTTGGTATTGCTGAAGCGTTTAAAAATGAAGGTGCTAAAGGAGTTATTGTTGGCAGAAATCAAAATACATTGGCGCGTGCTGCAGCTCAGCTTGGAGAAAATTTTACAGGCATCAATGCAGATGTAACCAATGTTGCCGACCTGCAAAAGGTTTTTAAAGAGACAGCTGAAACATTTGGTAAAATAGACATGCTCGTAGCCAATGCCGGTGGTGGAGCTGCAGGAACTGTTGAAACTTTTAACGAAGCCGACTTTGACAAGGCAATTGATCTGAACCTTAAAAGTGTTTACTTCACAGTTCAACATGCATTGCCCTATATGAATGACGGCAGTTCAATTATTTTGATCGGGTCAAATGCAGCACATCGGGCTTATCCATCATTTACGCTGTATGGTGCTGCAAAAGCGGCCGTGATTTATTTAGCAAAAGCATTTTCAAGCGACCTTTTAAATAGAAAGATCAGGGCAAATGTTATAACACCAGGTACAACAGATACACCTGCATTTGATAAGTTTGTTCCCGCAGAACAAATAGAAGCAGTAAAAAAACATTTTGCAGATCAAATGCCGATAGGCAGAATCGGCCAACCGGCTGACATTGGTAAAACAGCGGTTTTTCTGGCCTCTGACGATTCTTCGTTCATGCTTGGCGCCGAACTCCTTGTTGATGGCGGTATGACTTATTTAGCTAAATAATTAACTCTATGATGGCGCGAGCTTGTAACTCGCGCCTTTAATAATTAAAATAATTTTTTAAATGAGTAGATTAAAAAACAGCGAAGCGGGCCGAAATTATTTTATTGGTTAGATTGGTAAAAGATGTTCCATCGTATAGATGAGTACGTATTTCATAATTTTTCTATTTAATTATGGGGATCAGAAAACTGGTGAAACCGTAAATTCAGTGACACCGGTACCTTGTCTTCCAGCAGCTCGTCTTTCACAATTCCAAATAAACTGCCTGATTTGTAAGTGATCCCCCATTTCGTACGGTCAATTATGAGCGAAGCTGTGGCAACAATATCCTCCTTATTCCGAACGATTGTGGCCGGAAAATGGATTTCCTGCGTTATAGCCCTCAAGGTTAGTTGCCCGGTAATATTATAAGAAGAATCGTTGGAGACTTTAATGGCTTTGGTTAATTGAAATGTACCCTTGGGATACTTTTTCACATCAAAGAAGTCAGGGTCTTTCAGATGCGATACCAGTCCGTTATCGCTGCTCGTGTCTTTTTTGTCGGTACTGGTAATTGTATTCATATCCAGTTCAAAATAGCCTCCGACAAGGGCCCCTTTGGCATCGAAAGCCAGGTTACCCGTTAACGGTTTGAGATAGCCCTGATGTCCATTTCCCCCCATAACATGCATGCCTTTCCAATTGACAAAACTTTCTGGTACAACAAGGGAATACCCCACTACCCTTCCCTCCAGGGAGGAAGGTACCGGCTCTGTAATAGCAAGTGTTGGGACCGCCGCTGAACGATCCCGGCAGGCGACGGCAACGGTGAGGCACAAGGGTGCGCACACGAACAATATGATTGACCGCATAAGATGTTGATTTATGTGATGATGAAAGCGGAAACAAAGAAGCCCGGGCTGTTGATACAAACCTACTGTGCCCGTTCACAGGAGTGGTAAAAGCGAGGTAAAAACTTTGTAAACGAATGTAAAATCTGTCCGGCGCCACCGGGGCTCGCAGGGAATGCTGTAATTTTAAGGATGAACTGGAAAACCTTGCTGGCAATGGGCATTGCCCTTATAGTTATCGTTTCCTGGACCGTCATCCGTGGCCGGGCTGCCCTGCCCGCTATAGACAAGGCGACAGAAAAGCTGTTGATCCGGCAGATCGGTCACCAATTGCTGTTACAGGCCGGCGATTCCACCTCCCGCATTCTCCCTGTGGAAGAGCGGGCCAACAAGGAATACCTGATCCGGTTTGCGGCGCCTTTTACTTTTGTGCCCGATACTTTGATGGCTATTGTGGGCCGGGTGGTAGCGGCTAACGGCCTGCCCCCCAGTTACCTCGTGGAAGTGATCCAATGCCCCCCAGCTGCCGGGGTGGTCTACGGATTTAGGATACATAAAGACAGCGCCCGCAATATAATAACCTGCCGGAGTCGCCGGCAGGAAAAAGGTTGTTACAATATCCGGATCAGGTTTACAGAAAACGAGGCCGCCGGCATGGATCCATTTTCCAGCGGCCTGCTGGCAGGTGGCCTGGTGGCTATTCTGGTAAGTTTATTATTCCGCGCCCTGTATGTAAGAAAAAGAAGAACTGCCAACAAGCCAGTCAATATACCAGCACCAGGTATCTCAACCGGGATAATGATGGAGCGTTCAAACCCAGAAAATATTCAACCAGATCTGCCACCGTCAGCCATTAAACAGGAAGTGCCGGCGCCAACTGGTATTGCTATCGGTAACCTGCTTTTCTTCCGGGAAAGTCAGCAACTGGTAGCTGGTGCTTCCATCATTCTGCTCACAGCCAAAGAAGCCAAACTGTTGCATGTATTTGCTACCGCTCAGCAGGAAATGATAGATCGTGATCAGTTGATGAAAGAAGTGTGGGAAGATGAAGGCGTCATCGTTGGCCGGAGCCTGGATATGTTCGTCTCGAAATTGCGGAAGAAGTTGCAGGCAGATCCACGCGTAAGCATCCTGAATGTGCATGGCAAAGGATATAAGCTGGTCATTGGCCAAATGGCGTAATAGCTAAATTTATTTAACAGGCAATAGCTTGCGCCCGAACAGGCAAATGATTAATATTACGTACAGAATTTTATACCTATGAAGCTAATTGTACCTATTGTATTACTGCTAAGCAGTCTGATTGCCCATGCTCAACAGCCCCTGCCTTTAATAAATACACTTAACGCGCCGGAAGACAACAGACCTGTTAATAACACCAATGTAGTAGATGGACAAACTTTTTATACTGTGCGTACCTACAAAGAGAAGGACCTGGTAACAGCAAGAATAGGAGGTGCTTCCGGGTCCAGGTATTATGCGCTGCTGGAATATCACACCAAGAAAAAGATCACGCCCTTTATATATGAAGGCATCGGCGAATTTGTAAATTCTGATGTAACGGCGGTACTTCAGAATAAAAAATATGGGCTTATCAATGTAAAAGGCAAGCTGGTAGTGCCCTGTATTTATGAGCGCATGGATCGGTTGATGGTTGATAACGCTGCCTGCTACACTGTTCAAAAGGACAAACGTTATGGTGTTATAAATGAACAGGGACAACTGTTG
>CBIMFG010000654.1:0-3977 GCA_966243125.1 uncultured Niastella sp. | reverse complement strand
GTAGATACGTGTTTCTTCACGATCTTAACAAAACTGATTGCTTGTGTTCTTATCACGGTTTTTCAAATGCTGATTCCAGGTCTTTCAGAAAGGCTGGCTGATTACTGGTTAGCCTTCCTGAAACTGATCCCTTTTCTCCATTGCCTGTTGTTCTGATCACCAGGTGATTCCAGCCCTGGCGTAATGGAAGCGTATTGGCAGTGATCTTTCCGCCCTGGGCATTATTAATAATTTGTTTATCGTTCAGCAATACCTGTACGCCATTGCTGGCGGTTAATTCCAGGTTCACCACGGGAATGTTCGGTTCTATCAATAAGTCATCCAATGAACGCGGACTTAAGATCCAGAAATCCTGCGACAGCGCATCACTGGTAAACTCCCCGTTTTTTGATAATGGCTTGCCATGACTGCTGTCGGCCATTGAAACGCCCATGTTCGCTAACAACAAACGCATGGCTCTTTCAGCTTTATCAACCCGGGGCGCCACCGGCAATGTGGTAATGATCAACTTTCCTTTTCCCATTTGCTTGCTGATCATCACAGCACCGGCGGGTTTTGCTTCCAGTTCAGACCGCAGCACCATACCCGTTTTCGCATATTCGGGTTGTTTATTCCATCGCAGCCAGTCGGTTTCGCAGGCTTTTAACAACACCTGACTTTGTTTTACCAAATCACCAGCCAACGCCTGCTCGGTGATCCCGGCAGGCCGCATTTCTGAAAAATACAGATCGGCAGCAGTAATACCATTGGTAATGGCATCCGGTGTTGCCGTTAACAGAGAAGATGCTTTTCTAGCGTTCAGGTCCAGTTTTGCGGGAAGCAATTCATTCAGGGCAGGTAAGCTGCCCGTTTGTATGCCCCATACTACCACAGTACCACCATTACCAGTTATTTTTTCTATAATAGTGCGATCGGTTGCGGTGGGTACATTCGTACCATCAATAAACAACAGGGAAGGCAGCTTAGCAGCATCATAGGTTGTGAATGTTACGCCGGTATGTTGTAAGGAACTGCCCAGCGCGCTATTGGCGCCTGCCAGCAACTGTACCGATGCAACCGGTGTGACTTCGGCTGGTTTTACCAGCACCGGTTTGGTGGTCATCCATTTGCTCACTACCCCGGCCGATCCAGCATCTTTAATGGCATCGAATAAAGGCCAGGTACGGTATAACGGCAAGGAAGCATCGTAACCCGGGTTCAGCGTAGTGCAATAAGGCCCCAACCGTTCGGGTTGTACACCTGGTTCCCCTTCTTTAAAGTGAGTAAAATAAACACCGTCGTTTAGATCAGGCACTTTCGTAGTATCCTTCAAACCCAATGGCAGGGGTTTTAACCCATACCACACCAAATTGAACACGCTTTGATAAATGGCGTTTCTGTCGCGTTGCCCTATCAATGATTGATATGAAGAAGCGGCCACACCTTCCATCCGGCCTTCAAAAGATTCATAGGCGCGCATGCCATTGGTTTCAGCTACCTGTGCAGGCGTTCCGTAATACGCCATGCCCGCCTCTCCTACTCCCCAGGGTTTGCCCTTCTTTTGCGCCCGGTTCATGGCATCGGTGCCGCCATAGTGAACAATGTATACAGGCAGGCGCCCTTCCCCATCGTCTTCACCATCGGCAGAGATCCATTGGCGCGTAGGATCAAACTGACGGCAGATGGCAGCCCATTCGCCATAGTATTTTACTAAAGTATCTTTCATGCCCGGCGGGTTATGCATAACACCGCGCACAATGGGCATTATTTCATTAGATACGCTCCAGCCAAAAACAGATGGATGGTTGCGATCGCGCAGCACCAATTCACTTAAATGTTGTTTGCTATCTGCCCAGTACATGGGATCATTTAATTTAGGACCGCCATCGCTTGCCCACATCGCAGATTCATCCAGCACGAGGATGCCCATTTCATCGGCCACATCCAGATAAAACTCAGGATAGGGTTGCGCATGCAACCGCACCGCATTGATGTTGGCATCGCGCATAGCCTGGTACCAGGCCTGCGCATAACGACGCGTCATTTGTGGGATCCCTAAAAAATGCCAGGAGTCGCCGCGCATGGTAATGGCTTTGCCATTCAGCAATACGTTATTGCCTTCCAGCGTAACCTGCCGCCAGCCAAAACGCGTTGATTTTGCATCGGTAAGCTTAGCTTTTTCGCGCAGCTGTGCCACCAGGTTATATAAGTTAGGTGTTTCGGTTGACCAATTCTTCAACTTCCCCTTTACCGCGGCAGACAATAATATTTTGGCTTCACCATGCGCAGGTATTTTTATGGTTTTAGCGGGTAATTGCAGGGTACCGGCCAATGCATCTAATGATACGGTAGCTGCCTCCGCTTTTTCATTTACAATGGTTAATTCAGCCTGCAATGTATCTACGTTTACTCGAGGCTGTATGAATACGTTGGCAATATGTACCGCAGGCAGGGCAACTACAAATACATCCTGCCAAATACCAGCCACATGCTGTCCCCAAAAGGAGCCTGCCTGGTAAGTACGGCGGCCATACTCACTTCTATGATCAAAAAGGGAAGCTTTACGAACCCCTACGCAGAGCTCATTTTCTTTGCCTGGTATAACGGCATTGGTAATATCCAGATCAAAAGGCAGGAAGATGCCGAAATGTGAGCCTATCTTTTTACCATTCACGACAATCACTGCATCACCCGCTACCGCTTCAAAATGTAATTGAATGCGGCGGCCCTTCCAGCCGGCAGGTACCGTAAACTTTTTCTTAAGCCAACCCATTTTAAAATTCTCCCAGGCAACCGGATAACTGGGATAGCAACGAAAATCGCCGCCCAGCCCATCTTTGTTGGCAAAGCTGTTTACATTCCAGGGCGAAGGAATGCGGATGGGCGTTTTCTCCCAGGCATTTTCATTCATCTCAGCCAGTGCGGGTGTAGGGTCAATTCCTTCTTTGAAATCGGCGGGCAAAGCCACCGGCTGAAACTGCCACAAACCATTTAAACAAAGATCATCACGATATGGTTTCTCAGTTGTTTTAACCAGATTGCCGGATGGCGCAAACACTTCTTTGTATTCTGTTCGCTGGCCATAGTGTGTAAGGGGTATGGCCAATGCCATAAAAAAGTAAAGCGATCGTTTATTAAGCATCATCGAGTTTATTGCATCAGATAATTAAGCATGTTCACCAATAATTTACCAGCAACCGGATCAGTAGTACCTTTTTCCAAAGACATAGTTGACACCATCGCTTTTCCATTATTTTTAATGGTCATAATAGTAGTGCCCTGTATGGTTTCCATATGTTTAGCACGTTCGGGCATTTCACCATTTATGTAGCCATGTATTCTAATATGTTTTGCCAGCAGCTCCACATTGGCATCGCGGTTTACTTTCAGCACCGAATTGCATACCATAGGCATTTCGCGTTTGTTGTTATTGAAATAGCGCAGGTCCATTAAAGCGAGCCCATCAAATACAGGCGACTCAGGAAGATCCATATTCACGATCTCGCCTTCTGTAGGTTTAAACCAACCCTTGATGTATTCAGGATAAATAGCTTTGGCCAGCGACGGGCCATTCAGCAACAACAGCTTGCCTCCTTTTGCCACCAACGATCTTAATTGTTGTAATTGCTCAGGACTAACGTTTGCTGAATCAATACCAGCCAGCACATACACATCGGCGCTTTGTTGCAGCACGGCACTTACATCGGTGGCAGTTGTATATGTAAGATTGAGAAAATCAAATACCGGTTGCAGGTTGCCGCGATCAACCAACACTATTTTTTTAGCACCTGCGGTTGCACTCCAGTCTTTACGCGCCAGTATCAGCTTGTATTCATTGGCGCTTACTTCCTTACCATTCTCCTTAAGCGATAATACCAGTTTGGCATTTACCCGCTCCTGCGGCAAACCGGCCGGCACCGTAATTTGAGGTGTTACCCATTCCCGGCCATAATAAGCCACCGCATTCACCGCCTGTGTTCCTGATTGCAATAATTTTC
>CBIMFG010000653.1:0-3979 GCA_966243125.1 uncultured Niastella sp. | reverse complement strand
GCTGGTACAGCTGGCACGACAAACGGGGCCTCCCCCCTGCCCCCTCCAAAGGAGGGGGAGGAGCTACATAAAATTGAAAAAGTACATGACAGGGCATCAGCGCCATATTGGGCAGCTCGGCCACATTCCAGGCGCTAACAATAAGGCGGCGGCTGTCGGGGTTGGTCTTTATCTGACGGATCACATCTGTGATCTGGTCAATGGTTTGGGCGCCCTCGCCTGCCGACCAGCTACGCCATTGCTTGCCATAAACAGGTCCTAATTCGCCCTGTTCATTGGCCCATTCGTCCCAAATGCTAACCCCGTTATCTTTCAGGTATTTGATATTGGTTTCCCCTTTCAGGAACCATAATAATTCGTGTATGATGCTTTTAAGATGCAATTTTTTGGTAGTAACCAGCGGAAATCCCTGCTGCAGATCAAAACGCATCTGGTATCCAAAACAACTGGTAGTGCCCGTACCGGTACGGTCAGATTTGTAAACACCGGTTTCCTTGATATGCTTTAAAAGTTCCAGGTATTGCTCCATGGCCGCAAGGTACGAAAACTGTAATGCTTGCGGGTGAGACAGGATGGCATGGGGAAAAGACAACATGAAAATGGGAATAAACCCTTGTTTGCTGAGTTTGACCTTTTACATAATGAATTTTACATGTTGCAAGCGGGTTTAATAGCCAGCATAACGAGTTGGAGCCATTGTTTTTCAGGTTGTACAGGTTGTTTTTCGTATTTACAGGTTCACCGTGCGTGTTTTGGCTTTTGCATAGTGAGTTATAAGCGATGTTTTACAAGTTATCGCCTTCACTTTTCAGGAGTTAGCTAACTCCTGTCGGGAGTAGGCTTATACCCGTCTGTTATTAATTGCAACTCGCGCAGTAGCCCCTGCAATTCGCGCTACAATCCATTAAATTCAATCGGTAAGCCTGATAAACCTGCTTGCAAAGTCTGATAACTGTTCTGTAAACAGCTGATTTCGTCATGTAAAGGCTAATTTTCACGCTGACAAGATTAAAATACTTCAAGAGTAAGCTTCAATGTAAAAAACCTGAGCCCTCGGCTGCCTGCGCTGCGCGCAGGCAGCTCACGACTTAACATAAAAAACCCGGGCGCAAGCCCGGGTGTATATAAGCAATTGGTTCAGTTTATATTCACCGGTAACCGGCGAACCGGCAACCGGAAACTATTTAGTGCTGGCCAGCCAGGTTAAACCCATTTCCATTGATAGTATGGCCATTGGTACCATTATTACCACTTCCGTTTACCTTAATACCGTTTTGCTGTGAAGCCGGCGGATTGCTCAATGATTTTGACAGATCGCCGTAGATCTTCGACAACAACTGATTATTGGTGATGAGTTTTCCTTCGAGGTCTTTTGTTTTCTGCTGTTCGCGTTGTAATGATTCCTGCAGCGAAGTGATCATATTTTGTTTATCATCAAGCACCAGTTGCAATACAGCCTGCTGCTGTTGAACTTCATGCAGGTTGCGCTCCAGGTTCTCAATATGACCGGTTTTGGAACGCAGACTATCCTGATGCTGGCGGTTCTCTTCGCGGCTGCGTTCAACAGCCTGCTGCCACGCAGCAACCTCTTCACGCTGCTGATGCAATTCTTCTTTCATGGCGTGTATTTCCCGCTCAAAATTTTCCTTCTGGGCTTGCGATTGTTGCATGATCAGGTTTTTATCGGCAGCCTCTTTTTCAACTTCGCGGAAGGATTTAATACGTTGCTCCAGCTGGTTTTGCAGAAATTCTATCTGCAGTTTCTTTTCCTGCAATACATCCTGTAGATATGTTTGATCGGTGATCTTTGTTTTTAAGCTCGTCTTTTCTTCTTCAGCCTGTGTAAGCAACCCTTGCAACTCTTTTATCTGCTGTTCGTAACCACCATGCTTTTGTTCACTACTGGTTTGAACCGTTTGTTGCAGCACAATATTCTCATCCTTCAACTGCTGAATGGTTTTCTGCAATTGCTGTACCTGCATTGACAGATCAGCCTTTTCACTTTTATATTGTATGCCCAGTTCATCAACCTGTTTGGCATAATAGCGTTGCAATTCTTCTGATTCTGATTGCGCCGATTTTGATGAATACTCCATGTTCTTCATCAGGTTCTCTAACCGGGTAACTTCGGCTGCGCTCTTCTCTTTCAACTCCTGTTGTGCACGCAGTTTATCCTGTAATTGCCTAACTGACTCCTGTAACTGTTGTACCTGTGCCTGGCTTTGTGCCAACGCCTCGGGCACCTGTTGTTCGCCCTCTATAAGTTTGGCGTTGGTTTGTGCATTTTCCAATGCCTGTTGCAGTTGCGTTACCTTCAGCTTATAACCATTCAGCTCCAATTGCAAACGCGAATTGGAATCGTCATTCTGCTTTTCAGTACTGTATGCTTTATTAAGAAGATCGGAGTATTTTCCTTCGAGTTCGCGAAAGTCCTGCTCAAGGGTTGCATAGTTCTCGCGGTACCGGCGTACCTCCTGCTCGTATTTCTTTATAAGGGGTTGATTATCGGGATTGGTACCACTTGCCAACCAATCAGGAACTGGTGTATTGCCGCCAGTAGACTCAGCAGCTACTACGGTGTGAAAGCCGCCGCCTTCCATATAAGCAGGTTCGGCCCCTTCTTCCCGTTGCTTTTTACGTTTATAATGAAAGAAAGTAGTTACCAGGAATGCAATAACAGTCCCCGGAATAGCTATCCACAGAACAATCTGCAGAAATTGCTTTAACTCGTACATGGAAACGAGCAGGTATCCCAACATAAAAAAAAATTTAGGTACACGTTTAGCTTTCGAAACGACAAGATGGCTTCAGAGGGACTGTTGGATTAAATAGTACGACTACGGTGTGGGGGTTATTATTGGGGCTGATCACTTGTTTAACTACTCATAAAAAACTTACTTAATACATTCCTTATTGTGCATCGTGGAAATTAAATCTGGCCTGTTTTTTATGAATAACTGTAGCACGCAAACAGCAAGTGAATCAAGGTTCAATAATAATACCAAAAAAAGGTTAAAACAAGCATCCATGGGTTGTTTTTTCCACAAAAACGCATGAAAAAATACGGTCGTCAGTTACACATGCTACCTTTAATATATATAATCTAAGCTGCAGCTATAACAAAATTTTAAAGATTCGTAGGGGTACCGTTATTTTCAGTTGTCCCTTTTGCTAAAACTTTATTGGAAGCATTTATATTTGGAGCGGATTATCAACGCATTAAAGTGGCCATCCCAAATACTACTACCATTAAGCCGCTGTCGGTTGACAGCGAGAAGGAATTTGAACAACTTTTTAAAGAGCACTTTAAAAGCTTGTATGCCTATGCTTTCACTATACTGAAGAATGAAGCCATTGCTGAAGAAACCGTCCAAAACGTCTTTTACAAAATATGGGAGAAGAAGGTTCCTGAAAATATTCAAACTTCACTAAAAGCCTATTTGTACAAAGCCGTTTATCACGAAAGCCTGAATTATCTGAAACACCAGAAAATAAAGGCCCGGTATCAAGTGCATGTTATGCATCAATCAAATAATCATAACGATCAGGGGGCATCCAGAAAAATACTGGTGAAAGAGCTGGAAGAAAAATTACGGGAGGCTATGAATGCCCTGCCACAACAATGCCGTACCATTTTTCAATTAAGCCGTTTTGAGGGATTGAAGTACCAGGAAATTGCCGACCAGTTAGGTATTTCAATAAAAACTGTGGAGAACCAGATGGGCAAAGCGTTGAAACAGTTACGCGTAAAACTGATCGATTACTTACCAATTTTTATATTGGCGTTCTTATATATGTAACACATATGTCAACAAAATAAAATTACCTTATTGAAAAGCTCTACTCAACATATGGATGATCTGCTGGTAAAACACCTTACCGGTGAAGCTACTACGGCAGAAGTGCTGGCGGTGGAAAAGTGGCTGGCTGACGATGAGGCAAACCGGCATTACTTTGAACATTTCAGGCTGATATGGGA
>CBIMFG010000652.1:0-3993 GCA_966243125.1 uncultured Niastella sp. | reverse complement strand
CTCAGCAGTTTGCAGTTCGGTTTATTGGTGGCGGTAGTGGTCATCTTTTTATTAATGACGGTATTTTTTCAGTCATTTCGCATAGCAGTTTCTATCTTGTCGGTGATCCCGGCAGTAGTGGCAGGCTCCCTGTTGTTCCTGTTGCTTACCGGCAACACGCTGAACATACAAAGCTATATGGGTTGTATTATGGCCATAGGGGTTGCTATTGCCAATGCTGTATTATTTATAACCGCTGCTGAGGTACAACGAAAAGCTGGTGATACCAATACCGCTTATCTGTTGGCTTCAGAAAACAGGTTGCGGCCCATACTTATGACAAGCCTCGCCATGATTGCCGGCATGTTGCCCATGGCAATAGGGCTGGGGGAGAGTGGCGACCAAACGGCCCCACTGGGTATTGCCGTTATTGGCGGACTGATATTTTCAACCGTAAGTGTCTTGTTCTTTTTACCGCAGGTATATCATTATGCCGCTGGAAAAAGAAAGTATGTTTCCGCATCGCTTGACCCCGATGATGCGAACAGCAAAAACTTTAATGAACAATAAAAGCAATGACAGGCTTATGAAATATTTTATTGCAGCATTGGGAATAGCTTTATTGACGGCTTGCCAAAGCAATACCCCGTCGCCAGCTGCTGCCCCCGTTAATGCCCCTGATACCGTTCCTGTATTGGTGATCCATGATACCAATGTTACCAAGAATATTGAATTGCCGGCCGAACTGTTACCCTATGAGCAGGCTGCGCTGTTTGCCCGGGTACAGGGGTATGTAAAAGACCTGAAAGTTGATATGGGCGATAAAGTACACCAGGGCCAAATACTGGCCATTATTGAAGCACCGGAACTGCAAACAAAATATGCAGAATTTCAGTCATCGTTGCAGGCGGCAAAAGCGAAATATATGAGCAGTGCCGATGTATACCAGCGGCTGCGCAAAGCGTCTGAAGCAAAAACGCCAGGCATTGTGGCGCCTGTTGACCTGGAACGAAGCCGCAATCAATACCTGGCAGACAGCGCCAGTTATGAAGCTGCCCGCCAATTAACGCGTTCTTATAAAGAGGTAGCGGGTTATCTGGTGCTTACCGCCCCCTTCGATGGTGTGGTAACTGCGAGGAATGCCGACCGCGGAACACTGGTTGGTAATAACCAGGCAATTTTAACCGTACAACGAAATAATAAATTGCGCTTGCGGGTAGCAGTGCCCGAATTATACGTGACATCGGGTGCGGTATCAAAAACAGCCAGCTTTAGAGTAGATGCTTATCCCAACAAATTATTTCAGGCAACGCTCACCCGCAAAAGTGAAAGCATTGACCCGCAAACCAGAACGGAATTGTGGGAATATGTTTATGATAATAGCGATCACGCGCGCAAAACCGGTTCATTTGCCTATGTACAACTGGGTTTGCAACGCACCGGTAACTCCTTTATTCTGCCGCCCGCTGCGGTTGTTACCAACCAGGAGCGCAAGTTTGTAATAAAAGTAAAAGATGGCAAAGCCACGTGGATAGATGTACGCCAGGGCCTGTCTACCGACAAAGGAGTAGAGGTGTTTGGCGAATTGAACAATGGCGATACTTTAGTAACAAGGGGTACCGATGAGCGAAAGCCCGGCAGTACCGCTTATTGGAAAGTAGCTCATTGATTTACACTTTCATTATTCACTTTTCCAGGCATTATCCTTTTCATTTGCATCCACAAATATGCCACCATCCAATTTCAGCGATTGTACCGTTTTGGTGGTTTTAATATGTATGGCTGTTTCTTTTGGGTTATGCGCCCAAACAATGGGGGTTTGGTGAAAGCTTTCACTTGACCCGTCGTTATACATCGCAACCACATCAAAGGGAACTGCAAAGCCACCCACGTTTTTAATGTTGAGGGTATATCCTTTTGCAGTTTTGTTGGCTTTAGCTAAATTAAGATCAATGTAGCCGGGTGTATAGAACCAGTTATAAAAGAACCAATCCAAATCCTTTTTAGCGCCTTTCTCCATGGAATAGAAATAATCCCAGGGAATAGGATGTTTTCCATTCCAGTTATTCATGTAGTTGTGGAGTGCTTTCTTAAACAATTTATCACCCAGCAGGTCTTTTAACGCCAGATAGCTCAACGAGGGTTTCCCATAAGCATTGTTGCCATGGCCCCAGGTAACATCGGGACTGGGTGTAATGATGGGATTCTCTTTTGTATGCGCACTACGGCTCCAGTAGTTAACCCGGAATCTTTTATAAAATTCATCAGCAGCTTTCTGGCCTTTCTCGGCAATGCCAATCAGGTATTCAAAAGTAGTTGCCCAGCCTTCGTCCATAAATGCATAATAACTTTCGTTAGTGCCCATGTAAAATGGAAAGTAAGTATGCGCCTGTTCATGGTCCTGCACCAATTGGGCAAAACCAAGATCCGGGGTGTGGCTGTCATTGATCATCATGGGGTATTCCATATCCGCAAAACCCTGAAACGCATTTGACTTTGGATAGGGATAAGGAATGCCCGGCCAGTTTTTCGAAAACCAGGCCAACGAATTTCTGCCAAACTGTACTGAATGATGAAAATCATTTGATGAATCTGCAAAAGCAGCCTGCATGCTTACGCGGGGTCTGTTTTTCTTACCAACAACAACGCTTGCAGCATCCCAATCGTAATGATCGCTGATGCCCATGGCAATATCACTGATGTTATTGGCCACCCATTTCCACGTATTGGTGGCATTTTGAGTGGTAACATTTTTATTGCGCCAATCCTGCACGGTAGCCACATGTATGGTAGAATCGCTTGTCATGGACGCCTGCAGGCGTTCCGCAACAGCAGGCTGTAACACTTCTGCTGCATTCTGCAAGGTACCAGTACACCATACCACATAATTCCGGGGAACAGTTACCTGAACGGTATAATCATTAAAATCATTATAAAACTCCAGCGAGCCCAAATGTGGTTGCGTATCCCAACCTTTGTAATCGTCGTATACAGCCACACGGGGATAAAAATAAGCTATGTAAAAACTGGTGGAGTCAATTACCCCTTCGCGCCCTTCGCCATGAGAAAGCTCATAATGCCAGGTAACATGCAGCTTTATTGAGTCATGCGGCAACAACGGTTCACTCAAATCCACCATTTGATTGGTAGTTACGGCTTTGCTGTTATCCCAGGCCACTTTGTTATTCCGGATCAGTATTTCATCCACCTTAATGCCACCGTTACCCTGATGTGCATTCAGGATCAGCTTCATATTCAGGCTTCTCAGCGTGTCGGGACTTTCGTTAAAATAAACAATTTGTTCAACCCCTTTAACAATGCTGTCGGGCGGCATTACCGTTAAAGAAATGGTATAACGTCCGTGATTTTGCCAGTATTTACCGCCCGGTTTGCCATTGATTGACCGGGTGCCTTTGTTATAGGCCTGTTGTATTCCGGAAGGTATCGTAAGGGTTTGCGCAGCGGATTGCAATCCTAATATCAGCAAAACGGATAATAAAAATGAGTAATTTCTCAATGTGATTAATTTTATGCAGATGCGAAGTAAGGCATTTTATTGGTTTTTACCTTACCGTTTCTCATGTTCTATCAGCGAATACCCATGTGCCATTATTTTTGAACAATAGGAAGCAGGTCTTTGGCAGGAACCGATCTTATTTCTCCGTCCTCACCCATAATTACCAGGTCTTCATCCAATTTGGCGCTTCTTTCTACCAACTTTTTGATGGCTATTTTCATACCCGCTAAGATCTGTTCAGAGAATTCATCAAGGTAAACAGGTTGATCCTCCATAAATTTATTTTGTTCTTTAAATATATTCCAAAGCTTTGGATTTAATATCTCATTATCTTCTTTTGCGCCCCCTCTTGCAACGATAATTGATTCAGCATTCATGTTGTCAATCACGATCCAACTATCAACAACAGGTGCATATAAATTCATCAGATTGGATATTCCCCTGTAATACCTCCGTTCTATCACCTCATCAGGAATATTATGACCGCCTTGTTTTAC
>CBIMFG010000651.1:0-3993 GCA_966243125.1 uncultured Niastella sp. | reverse complement strand
TTGCAGGTTTTTAGCTGTTTCTGCAATAGGAATACCACGTAATCCATCGTTGCCACCGAGCTCCAACACAAAAACGTCAACCGGTTGGCGCAGTATCCAGTCAATACGGCTTTTACCCCCTGCCGTTGTTTCACCACTCAACCCGGCATTGATCACTTTATAAGGCAGGTTCAGTGAATCTATTTTTTCCTGTACCAGGGCAGGAAAGGCTTCCGATGGGTCTACACCGTACCCGGCGGTTAAACTATTCCCAAAGAATACGATCGTTTTGCCCTTTACTTTTGCGGCTTCCCCGGGCAACTGTTCCCTTTTTTGTTTGTTGGCCGCATTGGTTTTGTCCTCATTATTATTATTACCACAATTGCTCAGTAATGCCAACATAAGCACCCCTATAAATAAATATTTTCCGCTCATATATAGTGCTATTAGATTATACCCAAAATAACATTAATTTAAGCAACATTATCCCCTAATAATTGTAATAAAAAGTTTAAAGGTGTAACTTATTATTGGCAACATTTTGCAATTTCAACATTCACCATGGAAACCATCCTCAACGTAAAAAACGTAAGTAAAATTTACCAGGGTGCCGGGCAAACCCTGGCGGTGCTCAATGATGTTAATTTTTCGGTAGAAGCCGGTTCCACGCTTTCTATTGTAGGGCCATCGGGCAGTGGAAAAACCACACTCCTGGGTTTATGCGCCGGGCTCGACCGCTCAAGCAAGGGCTCGGTAGAGCTGAATAACATCAAACTCGATCAGCTGAGTGAAGATGAACGGGCACAGGTACGAAATCGTTATGTTGGGTTTATTTTTCAGAACTTTCAATTGCTACCTACCCTTACGGCGCTTGAAAATGTAATGGTGCCCCTGGAATTACGGGGCGAAAAGAATGTACGCACCCGGTCAATGGCGCTTCTTGATAAAGTAGGACTACAAAACCGCATGCATCACTACCCTGCACAGTTGTCGGGGGGCGAACAACAACGGGTATCGCTAGCCCGGGCATTTGCCAATAACCCTAAAATTCTATTTGCCGATGAACCAACCGGCAACCTCGATGTGGAAACCAGCGACAAAGTGATCAAACTCCTGTTCGACTTAAACCAGGAAGCCGGCACTACATTAATAATTGTAACGCATAACCTGGAACTGGCTTCCCAAACAAAGCGTATTATCAAAATCAAGGGCGGACATCTTGTAGCAGACGAATTGAATTGATTGCTGATTTAGAGATTTCGGGATTTTTAGATTTAAAGGTAATCCCGAACAAATAAAATTCCGAAATCACAAAATCCAAAAATCAGAAATATCAGGATGGATATAGAAAGGTTCAAATACAAAAGACGACTCCGCGTTGGGTGGTTATTGAAGATGGCATGGCGCGATAGCCGGCGTAACCGGTCGCGTTTATTCCTTTTTGTATCCTCCATTGTATTGGGGATTGCGGCGCTGGTAGCTATTTTTTCATTGGGCGATAATGTGCGAAGCGATATTGACTCCCAGGCTAAAACCCTGGTGGGCGCCGATCTGGTTATTGAAAGCAATAAAAAAATAAGTTCCCGCATAAGGCCCCTGCTCGATTCCCTGGGCGATCAGCGTTCAGTTGAGCGCACGTTTGGTTCCATGATCTATTTTACAAAAAACGATGGCACACGCCTGGTACAGGTACGGGCACTCGAAGGCGATTACCCTTATTATGGAACTATTGAAACCACGCCGGCACGTGCAGCCAGAACCTTTAGAAATAACCGGCAGGCATTGGTTGATAAAACCCTTATGCTGCAATACAATGCGCAGGTGGGCGACTCCATTCAAATTGGCGATGTAACTTTTGCCATTGCCGGCGTTATTACCAAAGCCCCGGGACGAACCGGTCTTTCCACTACCGTTGCACCGCCCGTATACATTCCACTCAAATACCTGGACAGTACAGGTCTTATTCAAAAAGGCAGCCGCATTGCTACTTCGTATTACTATAAATATAACCAGCCCGCCGAAATAGCAGGTGTTATTTCGGATATAGAACCCCGTTTAGATAAAGAAGGGCTCGACTACGATACCGTTGAAGAAAGAAAAAGAAATACCGGCCGGGCTTTTGAAGATTTCAATGAGTTCCTTACACTCATCAGCTTTATAGCGTTGCTTTTAGGATGTATTGGTGTGGCCAGTGCCATTCATATTTACATCCGCGAAAAAATTGCCTCCATCGCCATTATGCGTTGCCTGGGGGTGAATTCAATACAGGCCTTCCTTATTTATTTAATACAGATCGTTGGCATTGGGTTAATAGGTTCTATACTGGGCGCGTTGCTGGGCATTGCCATTCAGCAACAGTTACCAGCCGTGTTTAAAGATTTTTTACCCGTACAGGTAACTACCACTATTTCCTGGAAAGCCATTACCCAAGGCATTATTTCAGGGGTGGTGATCTCCTTACTATTTGCCCTGCTGCCCCTGGTAAGTGTGCGAAATATTTCGCCGCTGTATACCCTGCGGTTGTCGGTTGAGCATATAAAATTCCGCGATCCGCTTAAATGGCTGGTGTACGCCCTTATTTTGTTTTTTGTAGCCGGGTTTACCTGGTGGCAGATCCATGACTGGCGGCAGGCCATTATATTTACGGCAAGCATCCTCGTTGCCTTTCTGTTGTTATCGGGGGTAGCCCTTACCCTGCGCTGGCTGGTACGCCGGTTTTTCCCTGCCAGCTGGAATTACCTGTGGCGGCAGGGGTTTGCCAATTTGTACCGCCCCAATAACCAAACCCTTATTTTGATAGTGACCATTGGGCTGGGCGCAGCCTTCATAGGCACCCTGTATTTTATCCAGGACATTCTCATTAGCCGGGTAACGTTATCGGGCAGCGGCAATCAACCCAATATGGTATTGTTTGACATTCAAAACAGCCAGCGCGATAGTGTGGCGGCCCTGGCCAAAGATTATAAGCTGCCTGTAATGCAACAGGTGCCCATTGTAACCATGCGGGTGGAGGAGATCAACCACCAAACGGCCGCTCAGGTAAAATCCGATTCAGGTTCAGCAGGGTTTCGTACCGAAGCCTATGAGTGGGAGTTTCGTGTAACCTATCGCGATACCCTGACCAGTTCTGAAAAACTAACCACGGGGAAATTATATGGGCCGGTTACCTCGCCCGACGATGTGATCTATATTTCCATGGAAGACCGGTATGCCAAACGCATTCATGTTAACGTGGGCGATCATATTATTTTCAATGTGCAGGGCACGCTTATTCCTACGGTGGTAGGCAGCCTGCGTACGGTTGACTGGCAGCGGGTGCAAACCAATTTCAGGGTGGTTTTCCCAACCGGGGTACTGGAAGACGCGCCGCAATTTCATGTGCTGGTCACCAGAGTGCCATCGCCCGAAATATCAGCCCGCTTTCAGCAGGCAGTGGTAAAAAAATACCCGAACGTATCAATTATAGATCTCAACCTCATACTCACCGTGCTTGATGAAGTGCTCGATAAGATCGGTTTTGTGATTAGATTTATGGCCGGCTTCAGCATTATTACCGGGTTAATAGTGTTGATAGCTTCGGTGCTCATCAGCAAATTCCAACGCATACAGGAAAGCATTTTGTTGCGTACACTGGGCGCCAGCCGCAAACAAATATTGTTTATTACCGCGCTTGAATATTTCTTCTTAGGCGCCCTGGCCGCCGCTACCGGTATTTTATTATCGATGGCCGCCAGTTGGGCATTGGCGAAATACAGTTTTAAAGCGCCCTTTACACCACACTGGATGCCGGTTGCCGGTTTGTTTGCAGCCATCTCACTGCTAACAGTGATCATTGGCCTGTTCAACAGCCGTAGTATCTTAAACAAACCACCACTGGAGGTTTTGCGCAAAGAAGTTTAAAAAGGCTGAAGGCAAAGCAGTAGCAATGATGAATATTGAATGTCCAATATCCAATTATGAAGTATTTTTAACTTCATAACCTCCTGCATTCCGTTATAATTTCTCATTTTAAAT
>CBIMFG010000650.1:0-3993 GCA_966243125.1 uncultured Niastella sp. | reverse complement strand
GCTGCCTTCCTTCATTGCATTGACCACCGACAAATCCGGCGGCTGCACCGGAGCGGATTCCCCAAGCCGAGCCAGGAAGGAGTTCGAATAAAATCATGATCTCTTACTTTTCCTCAGTTGGCTTTAATTATAAAAAGCAACTCAATGTATCAGTAACTGGTCGCATCGACCGGTCCAATATTTTTGGTCTGGTTAAAAACCAAAATTCCATTCCCTTGTTTGCAAGTGGTTTTTCCTGGGATCTGCATCATGCACGCTGGTATAATTTATCCAAGATCTTGCCCGAATTAACGATTAGAACAACATATGGAACATTAGGCAATATAGCAGGTAGCGCTACCCTGTTCCCTACAACAACTCCGGTTGGGCCTAATATTTACGGCGATCAAATGTTAACAGTTTCAAACCCACCGCTGAATGTGCTCAAATGGGAAAAAATGAAAATCCGGAATATAGGGGTAAATTTTAAATTCCCCAACAATGTGATCTCTGGTAGCATAGACTATTATAATAAACGTTCTTCTGATCTGCTCGATGAAATGCCTATTGATCCTACCACCGGAGATGTTAGTGTTCAGGGTAATTCAGCAAAAATGCGGGCCAATCAGTTAGATATAGTGCTCAATGCCCAGATCTTGAAACGAAGATTAGGTTGGAATTCCAGGCTACTTTTTAGTTTGATCAATGAAAAAGTAAAAGAGTCTACCACCTCCCTACGTCCTGCCTGGGAATATTGTGAATTTGGTAACGTTCGGGGTGTACGGGGATATGCCCCTTATGATATATATAGTTTTAAATATCGTGGACTCGATAACGAGGGCAATCCTGTTGGTATGCGAAATGGCAAGGAGTCGAAAGAATATGGGAGCATGATAACAGAAAAAGGGTATGAAAACCTGGTTCACAATGGCCGGGGAATTCCAGCCATTTATGGAAGCCTGCTCAACGAATTCGTTTGGCAACAATTTAATTTAACAACGCTTTTCCTGTATGAATTTAAATTCTATTACCGGCGGCACTCAATTTTTTACAAAGAAACATTTGCCGGAACAGATTTGGGTTCAAGAGATTTTGATAAAAGATGGAAAAAGATCGGGGATGAGAATTCAACCAACGTTCCCTCCATGGTTTATACGAACGATAACTTTCGAGATCTTTTTTATAAATACTCGCAAGCCCTTGTTGAACGAGGGGACAATATCCGTTTACAGCTTGTGAATTTAAGTTATGCATTAAATCCGAAATCGGTCTCTAAACTCCACCTGAGCGCCTGCAGTGTATATATAAATGCCAATAACCTAGGGATAGTATGGCGAGCCGGCAGTAAAGATATTGACCCGCGTCAGATAAACGGACTTCCTGATCGTCCGGAATTTTCATTTGGAATAAGAGGCACTATAAAATAAATTTTATCAAATAATGATCAGAACTATCACGTTCATTTTTACAACATGGTTTTGTTGTTTATCCTGCAAAAAAGATAATGAAAGGCTAAATGAGAAACCGGACTCAAGCATAATCAAAATTATCACGCTGAATGATGCACAGGCAGCCTTAGATCTTATTCCTGTTATGAATTTCACCCCTATGATGGGAGAATTGTCGGGTGATAATTTTCATTTACCATTGGACACCAATGGCATCACGCAAGTACCAGTTGAAATGAACGCTTATTTTTGGCGATCTGATATTTATATGGGGCATGACAAGATCAGTGACTGGAACATACCCTATAAGCAGGTGCTTCAGGCCAACACAATATTGGAGGCATTGAAAATGATTGGAGATTCAAGTGATGTTATAAAACGTAATAACATAAAAGGAGCTGCCTTGTTTTTCAGAGCACATGCGCATTTAAATATTGCGCTGTTATTTGCCGCCTTACCTTTTGCTTCCACACCTGATACTAAAGGCATTCCTTTGCGTTTATCTACAGATGCATCCATCCGCTCAACAAGAGCGACGATTGGTGATACCTACTCACAAATATTAAATGACCTGCTACAGGCAGTTAATTTACAGTCTGCTTCAATCGATAGCAAGCGGAAGAATCGGCCATCAAGGGCAGCCACTTATGGCTTAATGTCCAGAACATGTCTTTTTATGGGTAACTACCCCAAAGCCCAGGAATATGCAGACAGTTGTTTACATTATTATTCTACATTAACAGATTTTAAAAGCCTGACCCTGACAACAGCAGACAATCCTTTCATTAGTAATACCAATGAAATCATCTTTGGTTCTACGCTATTAAGTTCAACCATTTTGGAAGGCAAATCTTGGTATATTGATTCAACCTTATTCAAATCATACGACAATAACGATTTACGAAAAGAAATTTTTTTTAAAACAGATTCAGCGACCCAACTTCCGGTACAACGATACAATTACTCTGGCAATAACTTTTTCTTTAGTGGCATTGCAACAGATGAAATATTACTTATCAGGGCTGAGGCGAAAGCAAAAAACGGGGATACCAGAGGAGCAATGGACGACCTGAACAAATTATTAAAAAATCGCTGGCGCGCAGATAATCTGTTTATTTCACGTACTGCAACTTCACCTGATGATGCAGTACAGCAAATACGAGCCGAACGTAGACGGGAATTACTTTGGCGCGGACTCAGGTGGATAGATATTCGCCGGTATAATCTGGAAAGCCCTGGGCTTCCACTCAAACGAATTACAAATAATGAGGTCATTAAATTAGAACCTAACGATCTTAAATTTATTTTACCGATCCCACCAGATGTAATTCAATTGAGTGGTATGCCACAGAACGAGCGTTAAAAAACTACCGTTTATTCAGATCTGTCCATTGGAAAAAACCTGTACGGCAGGGAGCAAAACTGTTAGGATCGAAAGGATTGGTTTTCACATATGTGCACCAACCTGCTCCTCCTAAACAAACATAATCTACACCGTAAGTTCCGGCTGGATAATATCCACTTCCCCACTTGAAGTACTGGGTTTGATATTCACATGTTTGGCAAACCCTGGTTGCGAATGCGCCGCCTATAGCGCAAATGATAGCCATAGAGACTAAGGCTAATTTTAATTTTACCATAAAATGTATAGTGATTGATTAAAAGGCGAAACCAGGCTATCGGACCTCTTTTAATATTAGGGCATTAACAGGAGAATGAATTGCAGTTAACCTGCAACACGCTAATACAGAAGAATGGAATGACTTTTATTAAATAAACAGTTCAAGTAGTTGTTTGACAAAACATTCAGCTAAAATTCAATATGCTAAATGGTTGGATATGTCATTATTTGACCACTATCAATTGAGCCATAAATACACATTGCAAGCAAAAAAAATATTATAGCCCCTGTACAAAACTCGTTAAACTTTCATCCTGGCCCAGGTTCAACTTCTTTTTAAGGCGGTAGCGGCTTACGCGTAAGCTGTCCTGCGAAATGCCTAACAAGGTAGCCATGTCTTTACTGGCCATGTTGAGTTTAATAAGGGAGAGCATGCGCATATCATTACCGGTTAACTCTTCGCTGTGCTTTTTCAGGTTGTTGAAAAATGGCTGGTGCAGTTGTTCAAATGTTTCGCGGAATTCGTTCCAGTACTGATCGTGATTGAAGCTTTGGTTAATGTGTTGGATCAATTGCTGTAGTTGCTTCTTCTGGTCGCGCTTGTCGTCTTTTACCAGTAACTCCAGTTTATTGCGCAGGTCTTCGAGCGACTGGTTCTTTTGAATAATATGCAGTGTATAAGAGGTGAGGCCCTTTTTCTTTACTTCCAGTTCTTCCACCAACCTGTCTTCCTGCAGCTGGCGATTGGCCAGCTCGGCCTGCATCAGGTCTTTCTGGGTTTCATAAATATGCCGGTTGCGTTCGCTCTCCATTTGTTCGTTCCTGATCTTTAACCGCTGCCGGCTGAATGTTACCCAACCTAATACCACCAGCAACACTACTACAATAACCACAGCCGTGGTAACTATTAATGTGATGTTGCGGGCATTTTCCAGTTGAACTATT
>CBIMFG010000649.1:0-3996 GCA_966243125.1 uncultured Niastella sp. | reverse complement strand
TGGCTGAGAACCTGGCCGGCGTTCCTGACCTCGACTTCAACAAACAAAAAATAATTCTTCCGTTAGAAACGCCCATTAAGGCTACCGGTCACTTACAAATTCTGTACGGTAACCTGGCCGAAAATGGTAGCGTAGCCAAGATCACCGGTAAAGAAGGCGAACGTTTTGAGGGACCCGCCCGTGTATTCGATGGCGAGTTTGAACTGATTGCCGGTATTCAAAGCAAAAAAGTACAACCCGGCGACGTAGTGGTTATCCGTTATGTTGGCCCCAAAGGCGGACCCGGTATGCCGGAGATGCTGAAACCTACCTCAGCCCTTATTGGCGCTGGTTTAGGTAAAAGCGTAGCCCTCATTACCGATGGCCGTTTCAGCGGTGGTACCCACGGCTTTGTGGTGGGGCACATTACACCCGAAGCGTTTGATGGCGGTGGTTTGGCTTACCTGAAAGATGGCGACATTATTGAGCTGGACGCCGTGAAGAATACCATCAATGCAAAGGTTGATGCAGCCGAATGGCAAAAACGCAAAGCAGCCTGGAAACAGCCTGCATTAAAAGTAACAAAAGGTCTTCTTTATAAATATGCGAAGCAGGTAAAAGATGCTTCCGAAGGATGTGTAACGGATGAGGCGGAATAAATAAGAACTAAACGACAATTGAATCACAAAAAAAAGTTTATGAGTACAATCGAAAAGGCACCTGCCAAAGGAAAGACGGAACAGAAGCCAGCAGTAAAAAATATCAGTGGCTCGGTCGCAGTGTTGGAAGCATTCCTGGAAGAGGGTGTCAGTACCATTTTTGGGTACCCAGGCGGCGCTATCATGCCTATTTATGATGCGCTGTACGATTACCAGGAAAAACTACATCATATACTGGTGCGTCATGAACAGGGAGCTACACATGCTGCCCAGGGTTATGCGCGCTCGTCAGGCGAGGTGGGTGTTGTATTTGCTACCAGCGGTCCTGGCGCTACCAACCTGGTAACTGGTTTGGCAGATGCCATGATTGATAGTACGCCGCTGGTTTGTATCACCGGCCAGGTGTTTGCACACCTGCTGGGAACAGATGCTTTCCAGGAAACTGATGTGATCAACATAACCACACCGGTTACCAAATGGAATTACCAGGTAACAGATGCTACCGAAATTCCAGCCGTGCTGGCAAAAGCATTCTACATTGCCCGCAGCGGTCGTCCTGGCCCGGTGTTGATTGATATTACCAAGAACGCACAATTACAAAAGTTCGATTACGAAGGATATACCAAATGCGACCACGTACGCAGCTACCGCCCTGCACCCATAGTGCGCAAAGAGTATGTAGCTGAAGCGGCCAAACTGATCAACGAAGCACAAAAGCCATTTGTGATCTTTGGTCAGGGGGTGATCCTCGGTAAAGCAGAACAGGAATTTATAAAGTTCATTGAGAAAGCGGGCATTCCAACAGCGTGGACGGTGATGGGTTTGAGCGCTATCCCTTCAGACCACCCATTAAACGTGGGTATGCTGGGTATGCACGGTAACTATGGCCCTAACGTACTCACCAATGAATGCGATGTATTGATCGCGATCGGGATGCGTTTTGATGACCGCGTTACCGGCCGTTTAGATAAATATGCCAAACAGGCAAAAGTGATTCACCTGGATATTGATCCGGCTGAGGTTGACAAGAACGTGAAAACAACCGTTCCGGTTTGGGGCGACTGTAAAGAAACCCTGCCCATGTTAACTGCGCTGATTGAACAGAAAGTATATCCGCAATGGTTACAGCAGTTTAAGGATATGATGAAAGAGGAAGAAGAAGTGTGTATCAATCCTGAACTGAACCCTACCACTGAGCAAATGACCATGGGTGAAGTAATGAAAACCCTGAATGAGCTCACCGGAGGCGATGCCATTATTGTAACCGACGTAGGCCAGCACCAGATGGTAGCCTGCCGGTATGCAAAATTCACCCAGTCAAAAAGTAACATTACCTCAGGTGGTTTGGGAACCATGGGCTTTGGCTTACCGGCAGCAATAGGTGCAAAAGTAGGCGCGCCAAAAAGAACAACCGTTGCTATCATTGGCGATGGCGGTTTTCAAATGACCCTGCAGGAGTTAGGTACCATCATGCAATCAGAGATTGATGTAAAGATCCTGATCCTGAACAACCAGTTCTTAGGCATGGTGCGTCAGTGGCAACAGCTTTTCCACGACAAACGCTATTCATTCGTAGATATTCAAAGCCCCGACTTTGTACAGGTGGCCAAAGGATACCGAATTCCCGGACAAAGCATTTCAAAAAGAGAAGACCTGAAAAAAGCATTGACTGAAATGCTGAATACAAAAGGCGCTTACTTATTGGAAGTAATGGTAGGGAAGGAGAACAACGTGTTCCCCATGGTACCACAAGGTTGCAGCGTAGCAGAGATCCGTTTAAAATAATTAAAAAGGAAACGAATGGCTATAACAGAAAAAAATACCTGGAATACTTCCTTATACGATAACAAACATGATTTTGTTTTCAAGTATGGTGAGTACCTGGTACAACAGCTGCTGACCCCACAGGACGGCGAACGTATTCTGGATATAGGGTGTGGAACCGGTTATTTAACCAGCCTCATCGCCAATTCAGGCGCTATGGTGACGGGTATGGATAGTTCGATAGACATGATCGCCAAGGCGAGAGATGAATATCCGCACCTGCCCTTTAGGCTGGCCTCAGTAACCGACTTCGACTTCAACGAACCATTCGATGCCTTGTTCTCCAACGCCGTGCTGCACTGGGTAACGGAGAAAGAACAGGCCATTCAATGCATGTATAAGAACCTGCGCCCCGGCGGCCGCCTGGTGTTGGAAATGGGTGGAAAAGGGAATGTACAACTGATTATGCGAGCATTGAACAATGCGCTGAAAGCTTTCGGCTACCCGCAGAACGCAGACCGCGATCACGAAATATGGTACTATCCATCATTAAGTGAGTATACTGGTTTGTTGGAAAAACAGGGATTCCGGGTTACTTACGCCGCACATTATAATCGCGAAACCGAATTGAAAGATGCACAGAATGGTGTGAAGGATTGGATCCATATGTTTTGTGGCGCCTTGCTGGAAGGAGTAGATGAAGTGTCAAAAGAAAAGATCCTAGAAAATGCACAGGAAACATTAAGGTTAACCCAGTTCAGGAACCAGAAATGGTATGCAGATTATAAAAGGTTGCGCGTAGTAGCCATCAAAGAAAACTAAAGCACAAATCGTAATTCATCTAAAACCCATTGGGTTATATTATGAAACAGGAATTCACCGTAACGGTATATACTGAGAACCAGATCGGGTTGTTGAACCGGATCGCCATTATGTTCTCACGCCGCAAGATCAATATCGAAAGTTTGAATACCTCTCCTTCTGAAATAGAAGGTATCCATCGCTTTACCATCGTCATCAACGAAGTGGAAGAAGTGGTGAAAAAACTGGCCCGCCAAATTGAAAAGCAAGTGGAAGTGTTGAAGGCTTATTACAATACCAACGATGAAATTGTATGGCAGGAGCTTGCTTTGTACAAAGTACCAACCGATGAAATTGCTGAAAAAGTAAAAGTAGAACGGTTATTGCGTGAGTACGGTGCAAGAGCTGTAGTGATCAGAAAAGATTATACGGTGTTTGAAACAACCGGTCAGCGTGAAGAGATCAACAAGCTGATTGCTGTACTGGAACCATACGGTTTGATAGAGTTCGTACGCAGTGCGCGCGTGGCTATAATTAAAGCCAGCAGTGGCTTTCACAGCAAGCTGAAAGAGTTCGAGAAAAAAGAACCCGGTGAAGAAGTAATAGAAAATGAATATTTAGGTAAAGGCGATCAGGTGTTTACCATGTAATATGCCGAACGCTTAACGCAAATACAAGAAAGGCAGTGAGTGAAAACTTACTTTCCAATACACAAAAACCAATAACAATTAATATTCTCAACAATGGCAAAATTAAATTTCGGCGGGGTGGAAGAAAATGTAGTAACTCGTGA
>CBIMFG010000648.1:0-3997 GCA_966243125.1 uncultured Niastella sp. | reverse complement strand
CACCTGGATTGGTTGTTGTGTCACTATTCTTCTGAATACTTCCGGCCACAGATCGTTGACCTGTTGCAAAAAGGCGGTTGTACCATTCCACCTGAAAAATGGTTTACGAATCTGCATACAAAGGGCAACGTTGGCGCCGCTTCTATTTTCCTGATGCTGGAGGAATTGCTGTATTCGGGCAAGTTAAAGGCCGGACAAAAGCTCCTGTGCATGGTGCCGGAGAGCGGTCGTTTTATTACCTCCTTTATGCAGGTAACGGTGGTAGCCCCCACTTCTGCTACGCCTGCACTTTCTATAAACACCAATGATGTTATTGAAGCGCCTGTTATTCGCACCAGCGGCCTGCCGGTGCAGGAATGGCTGGTTAGGCAACTCACCTCTGTTTGGGTTGATTTTGAATCGTTGTTACGTCAGGTGCCCATTGTACAAAAGATCTATAATGGGTCGCTTAGTTTGGAGGATTATAAATTATTATTGGTAAACCTGCGGCAACAGGTAATTGACGGTTCGCAATGGATTGCCCGCGCTGCCTCGAATATTACAATTGAATATTTTGATATCCGCTCTGCTTTTATTACGCACTCCCGCGATGAGCACCGCGATTACCAGATCCTGGAAAAGAACTACCTCGCCTGCGGCGGAACCTATGAGGAATTACGCCAGGGTGAAAAGAACATCGGCAGCGAAGCGTTGAGCGCCTTTATGTTTCATAAGGCCAGTCAGCCGAATCCTTTTGATCTGCTCGGCGGGATGTTTATTATTGAAGGCTTAGGCAACAGGCTGGCAGGTAAATGGGGTCGCGCTATGCAGGAACAATTGCAACTGCAGGATGATCAGGTTTCGTTCTTTATTTATCACGAAACAAGCGATGCCAACGACAACCATTTTGAACGTTTTGAAAAGGCCATTCAATCTGAATTGTTACAGGAAGCCATAGCCGCCCGTATTGTTAAAACAGCAAAAATAACCGCCCGCCTGTATGCCATGCAATTGCAGGAGCTGGGTAATTACTAAAAACAATATCTATGTTACATAAACGCGAATACTTTGAGCAACTGGAAAACAATCCCCGGGACCCCAGTCACTGGCATGCTGTTTTCCTCGATAAAAGCATTCCGTTCAGTCCAGATGCTAAAGCCGCTTTCCTGTACGACAGCAGCCGCAAAACAAAACAGTTCCTGTATCCTTTTGTGCGGGTGTTTGCGCGGTTAGGCATTATGTTGCTGCAGATCTTCAAAGCTTTTATGCCCAATGTGATCAATGCCCCAAAAATGCTGCACAAGAGCCTGTACCTTGGGATGAAATATTTTATTACACCCGAGGCCAACTACCTTATTCTTCGGCATTTTGTGCTGGGCTCAGAAGTGCTGCGGTTTATAAAAGACAACGTGCATGATATTGATGATATACCTATGCACCCGTTGAAGCCTATGGACCTGAATGCAGTTAAGGATAACCTGTTTCTGCAACATGACCTCAATCTGTACAATTTTATTATCAATCTGAATAATGCCATGGCTAAAAAAGGGGTAACTATTCAACAGGTGCAACAACCCAATTTTAGCGCCATTACTACCGACGACAATTTTCCCTTTGCGCCTTTTCGCGACAAATGGACCAATTGTCTTGACCTGGCCAATGCTATTGAGATCTTCACCCCGGTATATCAATTCTTTTTAACAGATAATGATTTCTGGCGCGCGTCTAACTCGTTGCAGTTAGATGAAATAATTGGATTGTACGCTGCTACTATCTTAAACTGTCCGGAGAAACTGGTAGCGTTAAACAACAAACATCCCATGGTACCATTGCCTACAACTTCGGCCGCATTCCGGCTTACATTGCACGGTTTAAGTACAGAAGTGTTGCATGGCTTGCTGGTGCAAAAGAAGCTGGAGATGCAAGCCTAAGCCTTAAGCCTTCAGCTTTTTAACCTTTTTTATAGCTGATCTTCACATTGGCCACACCAGCCTCTATAATACCCAGTTGGCTCGCGGCTTTTCTTGAAACGTCTATGATGCGGCCGGCGGCAAAGGGTCCGCGGTCATTTACCGTAACCACTACTGAACGGCCATTGGCTGTGTTGGTAACTGTAACTTTGGTGCCGAATGGAAGCGTGCGGTGCGCGGCGGTCATTTTATTCTGGTCGAATTTTTCACCGCTGGCGGTTGGGCGGCCTTGAAACTTATCGGCATAGTAAGAACCCTTTCCGGTTTCAGTGGTGTAAGAACCGCTGCCAGAATCGGTTATTTTGCGGGCACAGGAGGCTAAAGAGAGCACAAAAGTGGCGGCAAATACCAACTGGCGTACATGTGTTTTCATTGGACGAATTTTTAAAAAGATCGTCCAAATGTACATATAATCTTCATATAATGAATTAGTTAGCTAATTATTAGAAAGTTGGACTAATAAAGGTTACCTTTACGCCACTTATTTTATCTCCCTGCACCTATTTGATTGATTTTCTATTCAAAATCTGTGAAGGTAAGAGCATAAGCATGAAAAGTGCATTAAGCACTTCTCATTCAAATACTTTGATATGACAACTGAACAAATTGAAAAATTTCTGGAGCGAAATGGTAACGACAATGCTCCCGTAAAAGTTAGCTTTAAAACAAGAAAACCGGTAGTGGGTTTGTTTATTACTACAGGCGATTACAGAGACCTGAAAGCGAAAAACTTCTGGCGCATTGTTGGCGAGGCTAATCTGGAAAGCTATTATAAGTCGAAAGACATGAATTTGGCAAGGATTTTTAATGGTACAGAAATGACAAAATTATCTGTTCTTTAATTAAGTAGGAGTAGTTATAAATATGTCAGGTTCTGTTATTACCGGTACAGGCTGTTATATACCGCCCGTGGTTAAAAAAAACAGCGATTTCGTTTCAGGGAAGTTCTACACTGAAGATAATCTACCCATCAATGTACCGATGCCAGTGGTGGTCGAAAAGTTTCGACAGATAACTGGTATTCAGGAGCGGCGTTATGCAGCTGATGACATTTGCGCTTCAGATATGGCAACGTATGCCGCGCAGGCAGCCATTGCCGATGCCGGCATTGATGCAGAACAGATAGATCAGATCATTGTAGCCCATAATTATGGCGATGTTAAACATGGCACCGTACAAACGGATACCGTGCCCTCAGTCGCTTCACGGGTAAAACATAAATTGGGTATCCGGAATGCCGACTGTGTACCGTACGATATTTTGTTTGGTTGCCCGGGCTGGCTGCAGGGTTTAATACAAGCAGATACTTTCCTGAAAGCCGGAACTGCCAAAACATGCCTCGTAATTGGCACCGAAACCCTCTCACGAGTGGTGGATGTGCATGACAGAGATAGCATGATCTTTTCAGACGGCGCAGGAGCCTGTATTATTGAAAGCAAACCAGTAAATCAGCAACAGGGTGTATTGGGTACTGCTACCCGTTCAGACTGCACTGATGAATTGAATTATATTCATTTTGATACTTCTTATGCCCCTGATAACAATGCGAATACCTGCTTTATTAAAATGAAGGGCCGCAAAGTGTATGAATACGCTTTAAAGCAGGTACCAGCCGCCATGAAAGCATGTCTTGATAAAAGCGGTGTACCCATTCAGTCATTGAAAAAGATCTTTATACACCAGGCCAATGAGAAAATGGATGAAGCAATAGTGAAGGCATTTTACGGGCTGTATAATATGGAAACGGTGCCGGAATATATTATGCCTATGTGCATACAATGGCTCGGAAACAGCTCTGTTGCTACCATTCCTACCTTATACGACCTGGTACGAAAAGGGAAAGTAAACAATCAGCAATTGCATACCGGCGATGTTATTATGTTTGCTTCTGTAGGAGCCGGTATGAATATAAATGCGGTTTGTTATAAATATGTATAATGGCACTAAACAGGCATTATAATTGTTAATTGGCCGTGTGGGATTAAAAGGTTACCTTTAATAAGAACGATTTTTAATATTTTAATTTTTTAGTATGAACCTGTATGTTT
>CBIMFG010000647.1:0-3999 GCA_966243125.1 uncultured Niastella sp. | reverse complement strand
CAATCGAAATCATTCAACACCTCCTGGGGATATGAGTGGGTAAAAGGCCGCCGCCGTGAGGACCAGGACCAGGTTGGGCAAAGATGGCGGAAAACCTGGCAGTACATTCCTTTTAACTATGAGTATACCGATGTAAAAAAGACTGATAGTTTACGAAAACTGGAAGATACCATTCCATCCTACAAATATGCGTTTAACAATGGGCTTATCATCAGCCAGATTATTAGCCTGAGCACCGGGATTGAAAAAGACAATAAACTAACCCTGTTACGTGGCAAATTAGAGGAAAGCGGTGGTTTGGCCGGCTTTATAAAAAGCCTTGAATATGGGTCACTGGCCCGTTTTGTAAAAATAGACGGCGAGTATAAACACTATATAAACTACAAGCATTCATCGTTGGCATTCCGGCTGTTTGCCGGTTATGGGTATGTGTATGGTAAAACCAAAGATGATAATGATCCAACTAAGGTAGTACCGGAGAATAACCTGCCCTTTTTTAAAGCATTTTTTGCCGGCGGTCCGTACAGTATGCGGGCCTGGCAGATCAGGCATTTAGGCCCAGGTTCATCAACCCTTTATGAGAATGATTCCAAGAACATTGAGCGGTTTGGGAACATGCAACTGGAATTCAACACCGAATACCGTTTTAATATAACCACTATTGCAGGTATTAAAGTGAACAGCGCGCTGTTTGTTGATATGGGAAACATCTGGAGTAAGGAGTACGATAACAATGGGCAAAAGATACCAGATGCCTCGTTTCACTTCGACCGCCTGTATAAAGACCTGGCCATTGGCGGGGGCAGCAGCTTGCGGTTCGATTTTGATTTCTTCCTCATTCGCCTCGACTGGGCCTATAAATTAAAAGACCCGGCTCATGCGGATGTGAACGATGGGTGGTTCAATGATATTCGAATCCTGAATGGGCAGTTTCAGTTGGGGTTAGGATACCCCTTCTAGGAAATTAAAAATGAAAAATTTGAAATGAGAAATGAAAAAGGCAAATGCAAATGTCGAATATCGAATGTTGAATATTGAATGTTGAAGTAAAAAACAAATGCCAGGCAGGCGCGAAGCTGTATTCCACTTCAGCATTGGACATTGGACATTCAATATTCAATATTTGTATTCACTTTCTCATTCTTTATTTTTCATTTCTCATTCTTCATTTTCGCAATCCACTCAAACGCTTCATCCATTGTCATGGATTTATCTAATGTGAATTCGCCTATGCGCGTACGGCAAAGACTGCTAAGGTAGGCGCCGCAACCAGCGGCTTTACCCACATCGTTGGCAAGGCTGCGAATATACGTTCCGGTTGAACAAACTACCCGGAAGTGCAGAACGGGCATTTCTATCTTTGTAAATTCAAATTCCTTTATTGTGATGCGGCGTGGTTCCAGTTCAACGGTAAGGCCTTTACGGGCCAGCTCATACACGCGTTTGCCATCTTTTTTTATGGCCGAATGCATGGGCGGAACCTGCATTATTTCGCCGGTGTACTGTGCGGCAATAGCCTGTAATTGTTCGGGTGTAACGCCACTATAATCTTTAAAATCCTGGGGTTCGCTTTCGAGGTCGTAGGTGGGCGTAACTGCGCCAAGGGTAATGGCGCCGGTGTATTCCTTTTCCTGCGCCATGTATTCGTTAATGCGCTTGGTAAATTTACCAGTGCACAAAATAAGCATGCCGGTAGCCAACGGATCGAGCGTACCGGCATGACCTACTTTTTTTATTTTGATGGTGTTCCTGATCTTTCTAACAACGTCAAAGGAAGTCCACTCTAAAGGTTTATTGATCAATAAAACCTGTCCTTCTTCGAAAGTATTTCTGGTTGCGTCTTGCATGTGGGTGCGAAAGTAAACAAAATGGAGTTAAGCCGTATTATGGTTTTGTCTGATTCCCCATTTATAAAAAATCAGATCGCCTGACGGGCCTTCAGTTCCAGGTATTTATTAACGGTGTTGATAGTAAGATTTTGCGGTGCGGTCAAAATGGTGAAAATGCCGTGTTGCTGCAGCTCTTTCACGATCAACCGTTTTTCATATACAAATTTCTCGGCAATGGTTTTGGTATACAGCGTTTCAATACCATCCGCCGGTTCATCGGTTAACTGGCGCAATTCGGTATTTTCAAAAAACACCACCAGCACCAGGTGATTACGGGCAATATGCCTGATGTAAGGCAGCTGCCGCTGTAAACCCGATAACGACTCAAAATTGGTAAACAAAACAATCAGGCTGCGTTGCGAAATGCGGGTGCGAATATGGGCATACAGCTTTTCATAATCGCTTTCCAAAAACTTTGTTTGCTGGTTGTACAGCGTTTCCAGAATATGCCCCATTTGCGAAGCCTTGCGGTCGGCAGGTAAAAAATGACCGATGTTCTCGGCAAAGGTTACCAGCCCGGCCCTATCCTGTTTTATGAGCGCCACGCGCGAGAGTATGAGGGTGGCATTAATAGCATAGTCTAACAGCGTCATGCCCTCGAAAGGCATTTTCATTACACGGCCTTTGTCAATGATACAATAGATCTGCTGACTGCGTTCATCGGTAAAATTGTTTACCATCAGCTGTCCGCCCCGGCGGGCAGTAGCTTTCCAGTTTATACTGCGAATGTCGTCGCCGGTAACGTATTCCTTGATCTGTTCAAACTCAAGGCTATGGCCAATTTTTCGGATCTTGCGGCTGCCTGCTTCGGCCAGGTTGTTGCTATAAGCCATTAATTCAAACTGGCGCAAGGGTAAATACGAAGGCAATACTTTTACCATTTGCTGCCCTTCGCTCTTTATGCGACGCACCACCAGTTGCAACGGACTTTTTACAAAAACATTGGTATCGTTAAAAATGTATTCGCCCCGCTCTACCGGACGCAGGTTGTAGGCTAAGTTTTTCGATTCATCACTGTCAAGCACGGCATCAACGGAAAAATCACGCTGCTGAAACTGTACGGGTATTTCGTCAATGACCTTTATGCGAATACGAAAATGAAATTTGTTGGTGATCAACAGCTTTACGGGGTTGGTATCGCCATTGCTGAACCGGTCGCTTACGATGCGTTGTACCAGCAATCCTTCCCGGCGCAGGAACAAAAGGGTGTAATCCAGCGCAACCATGGCTATTACAAACCAAAGGCAAACCCGCGCCACGGGAAACAACAGCGGCCAGTTATACGACAGTACAAACAATAAGATTACTGCTACAAACGACCAGTAAAATCGCCGGCCGAAGAACAACGGGTGTATGTATCTCTTATAAAGATTCATTCGTGTAAATAGTAAATGGGCAATCATGAACAGTCAAAGTGAGTAGTCAGTAGTCAGTAGTCAGTGAGTTTCCGAATTGTCAGGCTCATAAAAATTAGCGAGCCTACTCACTACTCACTACTCACCACTCACTACCTCGGCACTTCAATACTCGTCACAATCTGATGGATCACATCATCCGTACTTGCCCCCTCCATTTCCTTCTCCGGTGTAAGCACAATACGGTGGCGTAAAACCGGTGGTATTATATAAATGATGTCGTCGGGCGTAACAAAATCGCGGCCGCGCATGGCTGCCAGCGCTTTGGCGCCGTTTAAAATACCAATTGAGGCCCGGGGCGATGCACCCAGGTAAATTGATTTGTGATTACGCGTATTGGCAACGATGGTGGTTATAAAATTGATCAGCTTTTCTTCCACGTGTATAGAACGCACCTGTTTGCGCAGTTCCTGTACCTGGGTACTTGAAAGCACGGTTGATACCTGGTTGATCATTTCGTTCAGGTTCTGCTGGTGATGTTGCAGCACGATCCTGAACTCCTGTTCAGCCGATGGGTACGACACATTTATTTTAAACAGAAAGCGGTCTAACTGCGCGTCGGGTAAATGATAAGTACCTTCCTGCTCAATTGGGTTTTGGGTAGCCACTACCATAAACGGTACCGATAACTGGTACGAGTGACCGTCAACGGTGATCTGGCGTTCTTCCATTACCTCAAACAACGCGGCCTGGGT
>CBIMFG010000646.1:0-4000 GCA_966243125.1 uncultured Niastella sp. | reverse complement strand
CAATACCCTGATTCGTTATCTCCAATTGAAACCTGTCACCTCCATTTATTGTATAGGCCTGGTTATAAAATAGAATGGCTGAATCCTGCTGTTCCAGCGCGGAACTATTTAATCCCAGATAAAAAAAAGCAAGCACACTCAGGTGATTAAATTTGATCACTTCCCGAAAGTCATTTTTTGACTCAATATATTTGCCGGTTTCATACAGCAGTCGTCCACGCAGTAAATAACCCGATTCAGTAGCCGGGGTCATATCAATGGCTACGTTTAACTTTTTAGCGCCTGGTCATATTTCTGTGCCGACAGGTCTTCTTTTGCCGAGCGGATGAGTCGTTCAAATAGTTGTTTTTTACTTTGACAGGAAGTCAAAAACAAGGATAGTATAACGAGTATAAAATATAGTTTGGACATTTTTAATTATGCGTATCCCTTAGGCTATTTTGATTCCAATTCCACATTAGAATTCGCCACCTTTAAAGGAAACTTTATTTTGTTAACCAGCTTCTTCAAATAAGTAAAATCAATGAAATTATACACCAGGCTATCATCTATATAGGGACAGCTGAATTGGCTGTCAGTAGCTATGATAATTTTCCTGGATAATACTTTTTTATTATTGCATTTGAAAAAAACGAAACCGCGTAAGTTGCCCGCATGTTTATAATAAACAACAGTGTCAACCATATCAGACCCTGATTTTTCTTTATCGAGCATGAATCCATGTTTATGTAAATAGTCTGCGCATGATGTCAAAGATCCCCTTTGCCCATATGCAAAATTCAACTGTCTGATCAAATCTTTATCAGTTTTGACTTGTGCATTATTAAATTTCACTTGTTTACGCTCTGTACATAAGCCCCCATAAAGCTTATCGAGACTATCAAAAAATAAAGTATTGGCAGTTTTTATCCTGTCCTGGCCACATACCCCGCCGGCAATAAGCAGAAATAAGAATACTACTACATATTTGCTAATTGTTTGTATTATCATTACTATTTATTGTCTGTTTGGGTCTTAATAGTTTAACCTTGTGCGCAGTGAAACAGCAGGCAAACAATGAAACCAATTATTCCGGAATTTGACAATATATATTTTTCTCATCTGACACCCATATAAAAAGCGAGTCCCGGTCTTTGCTTTGGTAAACCGTCCATCGCATGTCAACTATATTTTCCGGGTCATATAACTTTGAAGCTATCCGGCATATATATGTTTCCTCAAAAGAGATCACCAGGCTTAAATCATTCTCAATATGTATACTTTTTACACCTTTTGACCAGATCAAAAAAAGATCTTCAATTGCAAATCTTTCAGTAAATAATTTGTCGGAGTTAATCTCAGAGATTGATATGTCAGTTCCAATATCGATGTAAAAGCCATTCCTGCCGTACCGCTCACCAGGATGATCAAATTCCAGGGTATAAATGCCGGAATAAGAAAATTTTATAAGGCTTGCACCTTCAAATAGCTCAGTCAATTTCGCATTAATAACTCCAATATCGTTCTTTACTTCTAACATATATTATGTTTCCGTCCGCCAGGTCTTCACAGTCTGGTGTTAGGAGGAGAGACCCATGGATGTTAAGTCAGCACAATTAATAAATTTAGATGAAATGTTTATTTAGAATTCTTTTAAACCCTGCCTTGACAAATTGAATTTTTTGCCGTTAAAAGCCACGTATTTATCAAAATCTACAGATGATAGTATTATTATATCCAAAGCCTTAAAGTCTGAACGTTTAATTTCAATCCAACCCGAAAAACATTCATCACAGCCAGGAAAAACTTTTACTCTTTCTATATTTTTATAATTACCAATGCATGTATCCATCATTGTGGAACAGGTAATACTATCATTATTTATTGAAATAATCGCATTCTCTATCACCTCGCCTTTTGAATTTAAAACATCATGAATACCGATCCTTGAAGGCTTATTCAATTTCTGAATATAATTAATCTTAACGGGCAATCTGTTAGCGCCGTATGTGCTATTGAGTTCCAAAACCTTACTTTTACGTCTCCAGGTGCCTTCACTAAACTGTTTACCTATACTATTTCGATAGGCATTATAAGTATAAAAACCATTCTTGTATAAAAGTAGGACCTCAGATTCCTCAGCACCAGAATAGGTATACTTTCCAACGATCTTGTCTCTTCTTTCCCTTTGAGTTAATTGAACGCTCTTTAATTCCTGTGAATAGCCATTCTTCAAATTAATAGCGATAAAAAGAAACAGTCAGCTATATTTTTTTATTATTAAGCACTTAATACTTCGCATTAACTTAATTCAGATTTATACGTTCTTATTTATATCCCACCCTGGTCTTCCCTCCGTGGCCATGTACGCGGCGAGAGCCCAGCCTATATCATCCGGTGTCCGGTATTAAAGAATAAAAAAAACAGGCCCGGCTAAAGATAATGATCCCACTATAATATTCCGCTGTCGTCCTTTGACAAAGAAGATTCAATTCCCCCAAATCTTTGATTATGCCTGCCTTAATTCTGATATGTATTCCTCCCTTAAATAGCCGCACTTTAATGATTCCCCTGATGAGGCACAAATATTGCATCATCAATCTAGTTCAAAGGACAAATAAGCTGAATTCATGAAGCAATACCTGAAAAATAAGCTTCTCCTGGCGGTAATTTTCTTTACCATTCCCCTGATCAGCAACGCTTATTCGGTGTTAACACATGAGGCCTTGATTGACGCAGTTTGGGATAAATACCTGGTTCCTTTATTAAAAGAAAAATATCCCACACTAAAAGATTCATCACTAAAAGAAGCACATGCCTATGCTTATGGCGGTGCGGTGGCACCGGATATGGGCTACTATCCATTAGGAAGTAAGCTCTTTACCAATCTGGTGCACTATGTGCGCACCGGTGATTTTGTTTTTGCCTTATTGCATGAAGCCAGGAATGCCAATGAATATGCATTTGCCTTAGGCGCGCTTTGCCATTATTATGCCGACGTGTACGGGCATCGCCTGGGCGTGAACGTAACGGTGCCGGTTGCCTATCCAAAGGCGCGAAAGAAGTATGGACCAGTCATCACTTATGAACAGGATAAGACTGCCCACAAAAGAGTGGAGTTTGCCTTTGATGTTTCAGAAACAGCAAAAGGGAATTTTGCTTCGCAGGCCTATCATGATTTTATCGGTTTTAAAGTGGCAGATTCGGTGCTGGAAAGAGCATTCTATAAAACGTATGACCTGCACCTCAATGATGTGTTTCCCAGTTTTTCCAGAGCGGTAAGTACCTTCCGCTGGTCGGTAAAGAATTTTTTCCCTGCACTGACAAAAGCGGCCTGGGTTACGAAAAAAGCAGATATTAAAAAAGAGCATCCCACTATCACCGCACAACAGTTCCGCTACAAAATGAAAAAAGCCCATTACAACAAAGAATTTGGAAAGGACCGAGATAAACCGGGCGTGTTTTCTTTTTTATTCGGGGGCCTGATCAAAATTCTTCCAAAAGTGGGACCGCTAAGTGCATTAAAAATTAAGGCACCTGACGCACAAATGGAAAAACTGTACATCAAGAGCTTTGACTCTGTTCAGTTGCATTATTCCAATGCGCTAAAAATATTACGTTCAAAAACCATTGCTTTATCCGATAAAGATTTTGACACCGGCCTGGATACGAAGCCCGGGGAATACAAATTAACCGATCAAACATATTGCGATCTGCTGCTGGCATGGAAAAAGAATGATTTTCAACCCGACAATGTTGCGCTGAAGCAGAACATAGTACAGTTCCTTGATGATGAAGTTGTTCTTGCGCATGAAAAGAAAAACAAAAGAAAAAAGGTGACGAGGGCCCTGGCTGAATTAAAAAATAATACAGCCGTTTCTGCAAAGTATTAATCATCTAATTCAAAGGAAGGCGGAACCAGCAAACTGGCAGTGCGGCAGGAATCCAGGGTGCACAGCTAAGAGACCATATTTGAAAGAACTCCCGGTATTACAATCAGTAATGCAACCAGTTTTCCTTA
>CBIMFG010000645.1:0-4006 GCA_966243125.1 uncultured Niastella sp. | reverse complement strand
TGTACGGTGGTGTGAGAGGACAGTAAGGGAAATAATCTCTTACTTCCTACTCGATTAGCTATAAAACGTTTATTGTTTGCTCAGCTTGTAAGATTCATTCTTGTACTTAAGAATATATACACCTCTTGGCGCATTTTCATCGATTGAAATGGCGTTGGCGCCAACAATGCGATAGTTGATGCGCTGACCAGTAACACTAAATACCTGAACGTTATTAGTATTTAAGTCTGCAGATGTAATACCAATCAGCTGTATTTCGCTGGTGAACGGATTGGGGAATATTTTAGTTACAGCACCCGCACCTTTTTTGCTGTTTACATATACTGTTTTTGACAGTTCAGAATGACCATCCTGATCAACCATATTAAGACGATAGAAATAAGCGCCAGCACCGGGAAGCACGTCGTTATAAGAGTATTTAATGGTTTGCAGTGAAGTTCCGGCAGCATTAACTGTACCTATCGTTACAAAGTTTTTGCCATCAGCGCTTCTTTGTACTTGATATTTGAAGCTGTTTTCTTCCATAGAAGAAGACCAGGCGATGGTTGCTTCAGTCTCTGTAGTTAAACGACCGCTGAATGACGTTAATTTAATAGGAAGAGCAGCCGCAGGAGCGGGTTTGTAAATACAGGTTAATATGTTGCCGGTAGCAGGATCAGGATAGGTTATCCACACCTCAACGACAGTTGCTGCACCAGGATAATTAAAGGTTCCATTGCCAAAGTCATTCAAATAAGCAAATGGAATAGGAGTACCATTGGTTTTATAAATTTGAATGGCAGCACCCTGGTAATCTTTAAACTGTACTTGTGCGGGAGGTGATGACTGTGTACTGGCAGCAGTAGGGCCGCCGGTGATTGTTATTTGGTTAAATGCAGGTTGCAGGCTAATGATGTAATTGCTCATTGCCAGGGTACTTGGGCAGGTTGCCGGGGTTACGGGTTGTGCGAACATAGCGGCACCGCACACTAATGCCATGATTAAGAGGTAAAACTTTTTCATACATACATATATTTGGTTCAGAAATAAAATACAAAGCCATGCCGCAGTTTGAAAAAACATACGGATAACGGTTAGCGACTTACCTCGTGTAAGACCGCAAGGGCTTTAGACAGGAGTGGAATAGATTGGAAGTAATCGAAAACCTAAACCGGTGGGATATACACAGGATTGGATTAAATAAAAAAAAATCTTCAAATAGGGAAATACACAACAGGTAGGAAATTCTAACAGATATTGGAGGACTTGTTACTACTATTCAGGGAGAAAAACTAAATGGCCTACGTTCCTTTATTTTAATAGGGGGGTGGATATGGTTCCAAAAGTAATCATAAAATTTAGATTTCAAAATCATTTACAAGATTAAATTGTGATTGTGAACGTGTTGAGGGATTTACGAACGCGGGTAGCCGATTTTCACTATGCGGGTAAGTTGTCATTTAACACAACAAATACATTTGAATGCTTACTTTGCAAAAATTATAGCAAGTTGAATGTATAAAATTATAATCTTTTTATTACTGATAATCATTTCTGTAAGCGCCCATTCCCAACAGATATCAGTACCCCGACTTATCGAGATGCTTGATTGGAACGCTAAACGGATTGATACCACCCTTAAGAAAGACGGGTACCTGCTGATGCAAAAGGACATTGATTCAACCAGTTCTTTATTTCAGTATTCCTGGTTTGACAGGGAGGTGGATGGCAAAGCAGTGGTACGTTCTTTTATATATGCCGACGCAGCCATCAGGAACCTGAAAAGCCGGTTGATCACTTATCGTACTTATAATAAAGAAGAATACCAGCAAATAGCCGCCTGGTTGTTAAACAATAACTATCACAGCACGGCGAAGTTTGACTTCAAAGAAGCCCAGCATACCTTATACAGCAATGGCACCTTTACCATAAGGGTAAAAGTAATTACCACCGCGTTAAAAGACGGAAGGAAGTTTACTGCGTACGAATTGGAACTGGGGAAGTGAGGTGGTGAATGGTCAATCGTCAATGGTCAATGGGTTCACGAAATTTCTGGTTCTCCCATTAGTTATTAATGCTCGCTAATTGGGCTCTATTCACCATTTACCATTCACCATTCACGTTTAGCGAAGCCTGTCTAAACTCTTCACCAGTTTCTCATCTCTGCGAATTCCTCTGATAGCTAAGAATAATAAGACGGGAATGACGAGGGCGAATATGGCTGAAAGAGTAAAATTGCCCTGACCTGGTGCAAACTGTTTCGTTTGCATAAAGAACAACACCAGGTTAATGATAGATGCTAACAGTGTTATTAAAACGATGCGTGTTTGCATCTTTCTATTCTTGTATAAAAAGATAGCGATCAACGAAGCAATGCCTACTCCTGCGGATAAAATGGTTAACAGCAAATTGCTTTGTGCGGTTATCTTAACCTGTTGCACTTGATTTCCTACGGTCATAACTCCTACATAGAACGGGAGTTGTATAGTGCAAAAAGCGGCTGCAGCGGCCAGTAGTAACCAAACTGATTGTAGACGTTGGATCATGGGTTATAGGTTTGAGTAGTGAGAAAGGCTGGTGAGTAGTGAGTTGTGAGTAGTGAGTGGGCTTTCGAAATTCGGAAGGTCCGAACAATCGCGAGTTCACTCACTACTGACTACTCACAACTGACTATCCCAGTTCAGGATATAACGGGAACTGTTTCATGAAGGCATGTACATCATTCTTTACAGTGGTGAGGTTAGCTTCATTATCAGTATCCATTAATACTTTATCGATCATGCTTACTACTGTTTCCATGTGACCTTCATTCATACCGCGGGTAGTAATGGCAGGAACACCTACTCTTATACCACTGGTAACAAACGGGCTCTTATCATCGAAAGGCACGGCATTTTTGTTCAACGTAATGTGTGCTTTATCGAGGGTTTCCTGGGCTTTTTTACCAGTGATGTTTTTGTTACGCAGGTCAATCAGCATTAAGTGGTTATCGGTACCATTGCTAATGAGGTTATAGCCGCGTTTAACAAAAGAAGCCGCCATAGCCTGCGCATTTTTGATGATCTGCTCGCCATAGGTTTTGAACTCGTCGGTAAGGATCTCACCAAAAGCTACAGCTTTGGCAGCGATCACATGCTCCAGCGGTCCGCCCTGCATACCAGGGAAAACGGCTAGGTCAAGGCAGGAGCTCATAGAGCGGATGTTGCCTTTGGGATCTTTTATGCCCAGCGGGTTATCAAAATCATGACGCAGCATGATGATACCACCGCGGGGACCGCGTAATGTTTTATGAGTAGTGGAAGTTACAATATGACAATGATCAAAAGGATCGTTGAGCAAACCTTTAGCAATTAAACCGGCGGGATGGGCTATATCGGCCATTACCAGGGCCCCAATTTCATCGGCTACCGAACGAATGCGTTTATAATCCCAGTCGCGGCTATAGGCGGAAGCGCCACAAATGATCATTTTGGGTTTTTCTTTTCTGGCAATAGATTCCAGCTGGTCGTAATCAACCAAACCGGTTTCTTTAACCACCCCGTACGACAGAGCCTGGTAGTTTTTACCGCTGAAGTTGGCGGGGCTGCCATGGGTAAGGTGACCACCCATGCTCAGATCGAGCCCCAGGATCTTATCGCCTGGTTTTAAACATGCCAGGAATACTGCCACATTTGCCTGGGCGCCTGCATGGGGCTGCACATTGGCCCAACTGGCATTAAACACCTTTTTCAGGCGATCGATAGCCAGCGTTTCAATTTCATCTACCACTTCACAACCACCATAATAGCGCTTGCCGGGGTAACCTTCAGCGTATTTGTTGGTTGGTACAGTGCCCATGGCCTGCATTACCTGGTAAGATGTAAAATTTTCGGAAGCAATGAGTTCGATACCATTTCTTTGACGTTCCAATTCTTTTTTGAGAAGGTCAAAAACAAGCGTGTCTTTTTGCATGGCGCAAATATACACCAGATAGGTTAACAAGTTGACCAGTTGACGGGTTAACTGGTTGAAAAGGTTGACAAGGTTG
>CBIMFG010000644.1:0-4007 GCA_966243125.1 uncultured Niastella sp. | reverse complement strand
CAGAGGCCAGTACCACAAAGGCAATAACAGCTACAACCTTATATAAAACAATGGGTTGTTTCATCATAAGCGTCAGTTCGGTAAGAGAAAGATAAACAGGTTTAGCGAATTATCAACACTGCTGCAAGCCCGTTTAATTTCCATTAACAATTGGTTTGATTTCTATTGACAACAATAAGGATCATTAAAAATTATTTTGAAGTCAATTTTCAACCAAAACCAACACTATGAGATGGAAATTCTATCGCAGCGTATGCCGGTACCTGCTACTTTTCCTATTGCCGGCCATTGCTACTGCACAAACCCCTTCAAACCGTTCAGGTACAAATGAAGTACCCATTTCAGGAACGGTTAAAGACAAACTGGGCGCACCTGTTGCCAATGTTTCCGTAACCGTTTTTGGCAAATCAAACAAGGGCAGCAGTACCGATGAAAAAGGACAATTCACGATTCAGGCCGAAGCCAAATCAACACTTATTTTTTCCCACGTCAACTACGCTGAGCAATCAGTTCCCGTTAACAACACCATTGTACTGGAAGTTATTTTGGAAGCCAAAGAAGGCAACCAGAACGAAGTAGTGGTGGTGGGCTATGGCAAATCAAAAAGGCTTAGTCTTGTAGGCGCACAAACCTCAGTAAACGTAGCCGAATTAAAACAACCTGTTGCCAACATCAGCTCCATGCTGGCCGGTCGTATTGCCGGTATTGTGGGTGTACAACGCACGGGTGAACCGGGTAGTGATGGCGCCGATATCTGGATCAGGGGTATTGCTACCTTCAATGCCAACAACAATGCCAAACCGCTCGTACTCATAGATGGTATTGAGCGCGACCTCAACAGTCTTGACCCCGAAGACATTGAATCCTTTTCTATTTTAAAAGATGCCAGCGCTACAGCCGTTTATGGCGTTCGCGGCGCTAATGGCGTTATCTTAATGAAAACAAAAAGTGGCAAAGCAGGCAAACCAGCTTTCACCCTTAACTACAACCAGGGTATTACCACATTCACCAGAAAACCTGAACTGGCCGATGGTATTACCTATATGAACCTTACCAATGAAGCCATGATAGCCAGCGGACAAACGCCTAAATATTCACAGGATTATATTGATAAAACTGCAGCCGGCACCGATCCTTATGTATATCCCAATGTTAACTGGATGGATGCCGTGTTCAATAACACTGGTAAGAACCGCCGTTTTAATGCAAGCGCCCGTGGCGGTTCGCCCAATGCCAACTACTATGTATCGCTGGCGTATTATGATGAATCTGGTTTTTTAAAAACCGACGGCCTGGCCAGTTACAATGCTGATGGCCGCTTTAAACGGTACAACTTTACCAGCAACCTGAATTTATCGCTCACCCCTACAACAAAATTTGAACTGGGGGTGCAAGGCTATATCTCAAATACCAATCGCTCAGCCATTTCATCGCAGGATGCATTTATCCAGGCCATGCAAATAACGCCGGTAAGTTATCCCGTTATGTATCCCGGTAATTTTGTACCCGGTCAAAGCAGCAATGGCGATCAGCGAAATCCCTATGCCGATGTTACGCAAACCGGTTATGTAGTTTCGGCCACCAATCAGTTGTACACCAATGCCCGGCTTACCCAACAACTCGATTTCATAACAAAAGGGCTATCGGCTTCTCTGCTGTATTCGTTCGATGCTTTCCGCAACAACAGTCTGGGCCGTGTAAGACGGCGGAGTACTTATTTTATAGACCCCAACAATCCACGCCAGGCCGATGGCTCATTGAATTTGATCCGTACCATGGTAGGTACAGACGAGCTGAATTATGGGATCCAAAACCTTGGCAAGCACCGCTATTATACCGAATCATCCATTAACTACGACCGCGACTTTGGTGCGCACCACGTAGGCGCTATGTTTTTGTACAACCAAAATGATTATACCTATGAAGCGTCTGATAACCTGGTAGGTTCGCTCCCCTACCGTTCGCGCGGGTTGGCCGGAAGAACTACTTACTCCTTACACAATCGCTATTTTATAGAAGCGAATTTTGGTTATAATGGCTCCGAAAACTTTGCCCCTTCCAAACGGTATGGCTTCTTTCCTTCCATTGGTATTGGCTGGATAGCTTCTGCTGAAAAGTTTTTTGAACCAATGAAGAACGCCGTTAGCTTTTTGAAATTCCGATACTCCGATGGTTTGGTGGGCGCCAACAGTTCGGTAAATGAAGAAAGCAATGTAACCCGCTTTTTGTACCAAACCTGGTTAAACACGGGCGCTCCCGGTTATTCATTCGGCCTCAATGATAATGAAGTGCGCGATGGTATTTCGGTAGCCAACTACGGCGTTGATGTTACCTGGGCCGAAAGCCACAAACAGGACTTAGGTATTGAAATAAAGACCCTGAACGATAACCTGTCGCTGACAGTCGACTTCTTTAAAGAACACCGCACAGGTGTTTTCCTGCAAAGAGGCGGCATTGCCGGTTTTGCCGGAATCTCCACAGCGGTATGGGGTAACCTTGGTATTATCGACAACAAAGGTATTGATGCCACCCTGGAAACAGGTATGCTGAAACTGGGTAACACTTACTGGAACCTGCGCGGTAGTATTACTTATAACAAAGACAAAGTGATAGAGAACGATCAGCCGGCACAAAAATTCGCTTACCAGGACCGCAGAGGCAACAACTATCTTTCCATTTATGGTCTTACAGCTACCGGTTTATTTCAAAGCCAGGATGAGATTAATAAAGCGCCCCAACAAACTTTTGGCGCACCGCGTGTGGGTGATATCAGATATGCCGACTGGAATGGCGACAACGTGATAGACATTTACGATGCACACCGCATAGGCAATGGCGATGTACCCAACATGGTGTATGGGTTTGGCTTTAATTCAACCTGGAAGAATTTCAACTTTGGTATTTTCTTTCAGGGCACCAATGGGGCCGAACGCATCATTGCCGGCGATGGCATTATTCCTTTCAACAACAGCACCGGCGCCGATCGCAGTAACCTGTATGCAGTGGCCAGCGACCGTTGGACGGTTGATAACCCCAACCCACATGCTTTTTATCCACGCCTTGCTTATGGCAATACCGCTAACGCCAACAATGCCCAAATAAGCAGCTGGTGGTTAAAGGATATGGATTTCATTCGCTTAAAAACGCTTGACCTTGGTTATACATTTCCCAAAAAGATCTTATCAAAATGGGGTGTAAAAAACATCAGGGCTTATGTGAATGGTGTGAACCTGCTCACGTTTACCAAATTCAAGTTGTGGGATCCTGAATTAAATACCTCTAACGGAACAAGATACCCCAACGTGCGTACCGTATCCATGGGCCTTATTGTAAATCTTCAATAATTACCAACCTCTTCTTATGCTATACAAACAACTTATACATAAAGCAGGTATTGCAACCCTGGTTGTAGTGTGCAGTTTAACCGCCTGCAAAAAAGGATTTTTAGACCAGGTGCCCGATGACCGGCTTACTACAGATAAAATATTCAAGACCAGAGAAAATACGCTCAATTATTTATCAGGTGTGTACAGTCATGTACCCGATGAAAGCTACGACCGGTATGTTGGAGGCCGCGATTGCGGTCCCTGGACAGCCGCTTCCGACGAAGCCAAGTACACCTGGAGTTTTGTAAGCAGCAATAACTTTAATTTAGGCACGGTGGTTCCCACGCATGGGTACATTTCAGGCCCCTGGAGCAGTTTTTACACAGGCATTCGCGATGCCGGTTACTTTATGAAGAACGTTGAGCTGTGTAAAGAATTAACACCTGAACAGATTGTTCAATATAAAGCAGAAGCAAGGGCCATCAGAGCAATTTATTACTACTACCTCATTCGCATGTTTGGCCCAGTAGTAATTACCGGCGATGAACCCGTTTCGCCCAATGCCTCATTAAGCGCGGTACAACTGCCGCGTAATACCATGGATGATTGCGTAAATTTCATTACTGATGAGCTCGACAAAGCCGCTGCCGATCTGAAATTCATTACCCGCAGCACCTACTT
>CBIMFG010000643.1:0-4010 GCA_966243125.1 uncultured Niastella sp. | reverse complement strand
GGCCATGTTATTTTAATTATCAGCTTTTCTTATTTCGCATCCACACCTACATCCTTGGGGTCAAGGATTCTGGCTGTGGCAGTTGCAGTGCTTACTTCATCAGCACCGGCATCAAGCGGAAGCGTTCTCGGCTGTCCGTCCATGTCAGTGGTGATGGCAGCGTAAGGGTTAACCGCTTTCTTGCCTCTGGGCGCAGGCACGGCGTCAATGGCTGGACTGCCAGGCAATAAATGAATGGTTGGATAAGTACTACGCCCCAGCTTGGGATCGGTAGTAGTGAAGGTACCATCTGGCATATCGCCTTTGCTCTCAGCATTAAAAACAATATTGCCTTCCCAAACCGGATTTACATAAGGACCAGTAATAGAAGATGCAGGTCCACCACCTCTGATGATGTTGCGGGCAATCGTAATATTGGTAGCACCTAATCCTTTGTCGCGTCCAGTCATAATAATGCTGTTCTTGGCGCTGATGATGGTGTTGAAAGCGATCAGTACACGATCGGGGCGGTCGTGACAGGTAAGCTCGGCGCCTTCTGCAACTTCGCCATCGCCATTACCGATCTCAATTCCTTTTGCACAAACCTCGAAGTAGTTACTATAGATGATGTGGTCATCGCCAAAGATGCGCAAACCGGGTGTATTGTGAAAATAGTTGCCATACACCTGGCAAAAGTTACCATGCCGCAAAGTGAATTGCGCTTTGCAATTGCGAATGGTATTATATCGCAGCGTTACAGCCGATGCTTTGATAGAGATCAGTTCGGCTTCGCCTTCACATTCTTCAAACAGGTTATACTCCACAATGCTGTTGCTTTTTGACATACTCAATCCACTCAGTCCAAACTGAAACGCCTCAGCGCCATTTTTACCACCCTGGCTGGTGAAGTTGTAAAAATAATTGTGGTGGATCCATAAGCGCTCAGCTATTTGACTGCCTTCGCCGCGAATGGCCAGAAAACGGCCCATCGTACTTTTATTGTGAAACGTATTGTAATCAACCTGGTGATCGCTGCCGGCAATGGTCAGGTCTTCCCCTTCACCATCGTTCTCGAAAATGTTGTGCGTCCAACGGCAAAAGCTGGTGCCGGTACCCGTACGGGCCGTGCTGGCTGAGTGAGTGAATTTAAATCCACTGATCACAATGTATTTGGCCGGGCTCATAATGGCGAATCCGCCCGCGCCCGTTATCTCTGCCTGTCCGGCCGTTTGGGCCATAATAACAATGGGTTGCTCTTTTGTTCCTTCCCGGTTAATGGTAACGGGATTGCCGGTGGCGTACAATCCATTTTGTACCAGCAGGGTGTCGCCAGGTTTGGCTTCACTGATCGCTTTTTGCAAATGGCCAATGGTTTTTATTACAATGGTTCCGGCGGTAGTGGTTTTAACGCCAGCTGTAAGGAACAAGAGGCAGGCAGTAAGGGAACGTACAATATTTTTCATGCAGGATATTTTACCGGTATTATAACAGTTTGGCAAATATAATATTGTATCGCCAAGGGGCAGATAGGGGTTTTTACTAAGTATTGAGTTATTTTGGCGTCCCATTTTCAGGACGGTACAGGATAAATGCTGACAACACAGGGCGTAATTTTCTGCATCTGTTTAACGATTAAAATCTGCCATTGTGATGCGTGTTCATTCTTTCACTTTTATTTCATTGCTGTTCCTGCTTGTGAATGCGGGGTATGCACAGAAGAAGTCTGCTGCCTATGTATTACCACCCATGCCGGTTAAAGAAGACAAACGATTAGGATTTATTGTGAACCCGGCCGATTTTCCGGAAGTAAAAATGGATTTCCCTATGGCTTCAGGTCCGTTTGAACCTAACTGGGGTTCGATAGATAAAAATTACCCCGGTGAACCGGCCTGGTGGCGCGATGCCAAATTTGGCATCTTCATCCATTGGGGGCCGCAAGCCGCCGGCAAAAGTGGCGACTGGTACGCGCGCCGTTTGTATGAACACGACCAGGATGCTTATAAAAATCATCTCGCCGCGTATGGTCATCCCAGTGAAACAGGTTATAAGGATGTATTGCATCAATGGAACCCCTCACAATGGGACCCGGCTAAACTGGTACAGGCATATTATGATGCAGGGTTTCGGTATGCTTTGGTCGTTGGTGTACACCACGACAATTACGACTTATGGAATTCCCGCTATCAACCCTGGAACTCGGTAAACGTAGGTCCTAAAATAGATTTTCTGGCCAAATGGAAAGCAGAGCTGGCAAAACATCACATGCGTTTTGGCGTGGCCTTTCACCATGAATATACCTGGTGGTGGTATCAAACCGCTTTTGGCAGCGACAGCAGCGGCCCTAAAGCAGGGGTGCCGTATGATGGTAACCTTACTTTGAACGATGGCAAAGGTAAATGGTGGCAGGGCCTTGATCCAAAACGATTGTACACCATTCCCCTGCATTACAATACGGTTGACACAAATGGAAAACCATTTAAACTTCCAGAGATCGCACATGGTTACCAGGGTATCTTTGGCAATAACCTGAATTATGCTAACTGGTATGCCACCCAATGGGCTATGCGCATTGAGGATGTGGTGGATCACTACGACCCTGATTTTATTTATACTGATGGCAATAGCACGCAGCCTTTCAGCGGCGCCAAAAGCGGCTCGGGTTATAAATGCGATGCCGGGGCCCGGGTAGTGGCTGATTTCTATAACAAGGCCATAGCCCGGAAGGATAAGCCTTTTGATAAGGTTAGCATTATAAAATTCCTGCCTACCAATCGCGGTGCTGGCAGAACCTTTGAAGGCTCTTACCCAAAAGATATAAAATCCGATCAGTTGTGGATGGCCGACATGGCCGTTGGCGACTGGTTCTATCAACCCGGGTTTTATTACAACGCCAATATGGTTATTCACGCCCTGTTGGAATATGTAAGCCGCGATGGCAACCTCACTTTATGTGTTTCGCTTACGCCTGAAGGCGCTATCGACACCGGCAGTGCCGCCATGTTAAAAGACATTGGGGCCTGGATGAAAATAAACGGCGAAGGTATTTATGGCAGCCACGCGTGGAAAAAACTGGGCGAGGGTGAAACAACCATCGATAGCAAAAGCAAAGAAGCGAAACTGAAAACCCTTCCTGGAGGTAAGTTGGGTAAACGCCATGCTGATTTCACTTTCTCTGCCAAAGATTTTCGTTTTACGGTTGGCAAGAACGGGGCGCTCTATGCGTATTGTCTCACCATACCAAAGCCTGGTGAAACACTGTGTATTCAATCGCTAGGTTTGGATACAAAGATTAAATCTGTTAGCCTGTTAGGCAGTAATAATCCTTTGAAGTGGGAGCAGAAAGCGGAAGGACTTTCGATTGTGTATCCGGCTAATGCCGATAACAAGTTTGTTGTTGGTTTTAAAATTGTTCTGGGTTCTTAGTTCTCAGTTCACATCGAGGAACTGAGAACTTAAAACATAGAACTAGAAACTAATAACAGGAAATGAACTAATTCTCAACCTCGCTCCACCCATAGGTACCAGCCTGATTTGTTGAGAATGCCCATTAACAGTAACGGGACTCTGAGGCAACACGCCACACAATCCATATTGATCTACCGTCCAGGCAGGGATGACTTAACCAGTGGCTATCAGCTCAATGGGCGCCGTGGCATTAGTAAATGGATTATCGTTTTTTGGCCAGGGTTTCTTTTTTATGGTGAATGATTTATTGAGTTGCAGCGGATCAACCATTAGGCCATAGTTCCAGGGAGAAGCAGCAAAGATCTCATAGGAAGGCCAGGCGGTTACATCAGCGTTGTCTTGCCAGTGCGAATCGCCAATAGCCGTAGCCTTACTATCCTGTTTTTTGTATTCTTCTTTTATTAATAAGGAAAAAGTGAGTGGCCCATAGTTGATGCTCACACTGTTTTTATTCTTCTCCCACTGGCGTAGTTGTAATTGCATGGGTAAGGTCAGTTGTATCTTATCACCATTCTTCCAGGTATTATTCAATGGTACAAACGTTCCGGCTGTCGTTTTCGTCGCTA
>CBIMFG010000642.1:0-4017 GCA_966243125.1 uncultured Niastella sp. | reverse complement strand
ATGAGTCTTATAAAAAATACCAGCAAACGTATTATCCGCAATGGCGGCCCGAATACGAACAATATGTGCAGGCGCAGGCAGAGGGATTGAATACGCCCGATTTTTCACGCATAGCCTGGGTAAATGCCATCACCTATGAAATGATCTATGAACAACCGGGGTGTTATGAATGGGACCGCATTAGCGCACCCACCCTGTTGATGATTGGTACCGAAGACCGCACCGTTGTGGGCAAAGCCCTGTTAAGTGATGATGATAAGAACCGGTATGGCCAATACCCCGCCCTCGCTAAAAAAACAAAGGAACAAATTCCCAATGCCCTGCTGTATGAAGCACAAGGCGTTGGGCATATACCGCATATACAGGACCTGGGACAGTTTAGACAGGTGCTACTAACCTTTTTGAAATAAAGAATGAAAAATGTTAAATGAGAAATGAAAAAGGAAATACAAATATTGAATGTTGAATATTAAATGTTGAATATTAAATGTTGAATGTAGAAGTAAATACCACAAATCAGTAAAGTTGTATTGCTTGCAGCTTGTGGCTTGAAGCTTGCAGCTATCTTCATATGAGTCTTGCCACCTATAAAAAGAAACGGTCGTTTAACCAAACACCGGAACCGGAAGGTAAAAAATCAGCCGGTAAAAAGAAAGCTGTTGCCCGTCAACTCCATTTTGTTGTTCAAAAACACGATGCCACCCGGTTGCATTACGACTTCCGGTTGGAAAGGGAAGGCGTGCTGAAATCATGGGCGGTTCCCAAAGGGCCTTCCCTGAATCCGGCCGACAAACGCCTGGCCATGATGGTGGAAGACCACCCTTACGATTATAAAGACTTTGAAGGCATCATTCCGGAAGGCAATTATGGCGCCGGCACCGTGATCGTTTGGGACGAGGGTACCTACGAACCTATAGAGCACTTTGACGATCCTCAAAAGGCAGAAAAACATTTGCTGCAACAATTGCACAAAGGCTCCTTAAAGATCACCTTACATGGGCAGAAATTAAAAGGCGAATTTGCCCTGGTACAAATAAAAAGCAGCGAAGACAATGCCTGGTTGCTCATAAAACACAACGACAAATACGCCACCCAAACAGATGTTACCAAAAAGGCCAAATCGGTTCAATCAGGCATGAAGCTGGAGCAAGTAGCCAAAGAAAGTACCAACGAATGGGTAAGCAATAAGAAATCAACCACCACAAAGAAAAGCAGCCCCGCTAAAAAATCACCCCGCAAAACCGCCGCGGCTGCTAAAAAACAACCCGCTAAAAAAAAAGTACCGCAGGCAGTAGCAGAACTGTTAAAAAAGGGTAAGCAACAAGCCATGCCATCGGGTATTATTCCCATGCTGGCCACCCTTACCGATGATTCGTTTGATGACAAGGACTGGATCTTCGAAATAAAATACGATGGCTATCGCGCGGTCTCTTACATCGATGACAACGATGTAACCCTTATGTCGCGGAAAGACCTTTCTTTTAATAAAAAGTTCCCGCCGGTAGTGGAGGCATTGAAAGAACTGGGGTTGAATGCTATTCTTGATGGCGAAATTGTTGCGTTGAACGAAGAAGGCAAAAGCGATTTTCAATTATTACAACAATGGCAAAAAAATGGTGAAGGTGAGTTGGTGTATTATGTGTTTGACCTGTTATGGTTGAATGGCTATAACCTAATGGACCTGCCATTGGTTGAACGAAAAGAGATTTTGCAACAACTATTACCTGAGCACCCGATGATCCGGTACAGCGATCATATTGAAGATAAGGGAAACCAATTTTTTAAAGCTGCCACCCAACAGGGGCTAGAAGGCATTATGGCCAAAGAACGCGACAGCGCCTATACGCCCAAATTGCGTACCCGGCAATGGCTAAAGATCAAAACGGTGCAACGGCAGGAAGTGGTGATTGCAGGCTTTACCGAAACCAGGGGCAGCCGCAGCCATTTTGGTGCGTTGGTTTTAGGGGTGTATGAGAATAATAAACTCATCTATGTAGGGCACACCGGTTCAGGTTTTACTGAAAAATCACTGGCCGCGGTTTATAAAAAGTTAAAGCCACTGATAATTGATAAACCGCCTTTTGCCACCAAACCAAAAACCAATATGCCCTGCACCTGGGTAAAACCGGTGCTGGTGGGTGAGGTTAAGTTTTCTGAATGGACAAAAGACAATATTCTGCGCCAGCCCATCTTTGTGGGTTTGCGGGAAGATAAGAACGCTAAAGATGTGGTTAAGGAAAATGCGGTTCATACTGATGCCGCAATACAGGAAGGCGAAACTGAAACCAGATCCACAAAAAAACAAACTTCTCCAAAGATGCCAACGAAGAAAACCGCTAAAGGCTCAACGCTGAAGGCTGAAGGCAAAACACAAAAGGTAGAGAAAACGTTTTTGAACGATGAAGAAAAAGAACAGGTGGTGACCATCGATAAAAAAGAACTCACGTTTACCAATCTAGATAAAATATACTGGCCGGCCGAAAAATACACCAAACGCGATCTGATTAATTATTACGATCAAATGGCGCCTTTTATTCTTCCTTATTTGAAAGATCGTCCACAGTCCATGAACCGCCATCCCAACGGCATTAACAAACCCGGCTTTTACCAAAAGAATGTAAGCGATGGCAAAGTGGCCGACTGGCTGGTAAAACACGATTACCTGAGCGAATCGGATGGCGAAACAAAACAATACCTGGTTTGTACAGATGAAGCCTCCCTGCTTTACATGGCCAACCTGGGTTGCATTGAAATGAACCCGTGGCACAGCACCACAAAGAAGCCCGAAAACCCAAGCTGGTGCGTTGTTGATTTGGACCCGGGCAACATTTCGTTCGACAAAGTAATTGAAGCCGCGCAGGTAATAAAACAACTCACCAATGATTTAGGCATAGATACTTATTGCAAAACATCGGGTTCAACCGGTTTGCATATTTATATTCCACTGGGTGCGGCATATGATTACGACCAGTCCCGACAGTTAGCAGAATTGATAGTTAATATGGCTTATAATGAAATGCCTTCTTTTACCAGCCTGGAACGCAGCCCGGCGAAAAGGAAAAATAAAATATACCTCGATTATTTACAGAACCGAACCATACAAACCATTGCAGCCCCCTACTCCTTACGTCCCAAACCGGGTGCTACTGCTTCGGCGCCCTTGCATTGGGAAGAAGTTAAAAAGGGATTGAGCATTCAGGATTTTACCATCGAAAATATGTATAGCCGGGCTAAAGAGGTGGGCGATATCTTTAAACCCGTATTGGGGAAAGGCATAAACTTAAAAAAAGTGTTGGGCAAGATCAAAAGCCTGCAGGGCAAATAAAGCGTTTAAAACGTCTAAATCGACTTCTTCATTTTCTGCGGCGTCTTTTGCGGCTGGTTCAAAATTCCTTTTACAATACTGTGCGATGTTTGTAAGCCGCGCAACTGGGTCTCAAGCAGGTATTGCAGGTCACCGGCAGGTAACTGCGCAATGGCCCGGGCATAAATAACCTGTATTGCTTCCTCGCCCTGCTCGCTGCTTTTCAACATGTCATAAATATTAGGCCCCGAAAAGGAAACCCCCATTTCTTTCCATTGGTTATACAAATCACCAAAACTGAGTTGTGGCAATGGCTTTTTTGAAACCGGAATGTGGCTTTGAACCTGTTCCAGAAATTGACGAAGCGCATAACTGTTCTGCCGGCTTTGATTGGCCAGCAATGCAAATGAGCCCCGCAACTCCAGGTTAAAAATAAAATTCAGAAACGACGCTTCCTCATAAGCCTTGGCCCGTTCGCGGTTTATAGCAGAAAGGTCATTCAAAATTTCTGCTGTTTGTTGGTATTCCACAAGCGTGAAGTTTTGATGTGTTATGATGTTAGTGGACTCCTACTAATTTACTGAAATTTTTTGATGCGTTAAAAGGCATTTTACATGTTAATTGATAGAATTTGTCCCATCAGGAAGCTTTCCGGCGGCCGCTGCCTTTTTCTTTTTTGCCCAGGCTTGCTTTCAATTGTTCCATCAGGTCTT
>CBIMFG010000641.1:0-4022 GCA_966243125.1 uncultured Niastella sp. | reverse complement strand
CAAGGGCGGCTCCTAAAACTGAGTCGGTCATGTTGCCAATAAAGCCGGCCAATACAATCCACCAGGTAAAGGGGCTGTAACCATAGGCAATTATGTAAATAACAGCGATGAGTACACTGCCGGCAATGCCCCACAAAGTGCCTTCGAGGCTTATTACTCCATCGAGCCCGCAGGTATCTTTTTTAAAGGTGAGAATATTATAGAAATTCTTACCATAGATACTCCCTAATTCCGAAGAAAGCGTATCGGCGCTGGCAGAGGCCAGGGAAGCTGCAGCTGCCAACTGCCATGCCACCAGGTGTTGTGGATATATTATGGCCAGTAAGCCCGCTAATGCGGCCACACCGCCATTGGCCAGCACTTGTGATGCAGTTCGTTGTCCTTTATTTTTTTCTGCTATGCCTAATTGTTCTTTTTTACGGCGTCCCAGCGAGGTAGCCAGGGTACCGGCTACAAAAAAAGCGCCCAAAAAAACAATGCCGGTCACCCCAAGTCCTTTATACAACAAGGCGGCCAGCAAACCACCGGTAAATGCACCGGCGATGGTTAATTTTCGAAATATGATGGTAGCGGCCACGGCTGCACAAATAAATACCAGGGTAATCACATCGGGTGTGTTCATGGGGGAAAGATACATATTTACGCTTAGTGGTAATTTAGGAATTTTGGCGAAATTATGATTAACGGTAATACGAAACCGGATATCAGTTATGGTTGAACTACCTTTGCAACACCACTGACTAAACCTTTAATGTAATGATGAACAACACCGGTATGGCAAAAATTGCCCTTATCGACAGTCACCCATTGATGCGTGAATGCATTTCCAATTATTTATCCGGCTTTGATTATGCAATTACCTTACAGGCAGGAGATGGGCTGGAACTGTTAGCCCAGTTAACAAAGGAGAATGTTCCTGATGTATGCCTGCTGGAATTTAATGCGCGTAAGAAAGCAGGGTATGAACTTATAAAGATGCTGAGATCTGCCTGTCCTCATATGAAGATCGCCATTTACTCCATGCAAACCGGGCCTGTAGAAAATAATACGCCGTCAGGTGCCGACGTTATTATTCCCGATCAAACCTCCATTGCAGCGTTTAAATCAACACTTGACAAACTTATACAACGACAACCCTTTGTGGCGAGTTAACATATTCGCTATCGTATTATAGGGTAGGTTCACTTTTTTTCTTTTATTCCATTTTATATGTAAAAAAAAGAGGGGTACGGATTAGTACAAATCAGTTAAACTTTGATTAAAAACGGGACTCGCGTAAGTGAAAAGAGATCAGGGACAGAATTAATAATAGCGTGAGCTTGGCTGATCGTATGATAGCCGGAATTCCGGGATCCCGTACTGCTAATCATTCTCAACCCAGTGAGATATTCATAAGAGAGTTAGTTGTGTTTTCCAGGGGCGGTGGATATATGTTGGTTTTTCAATAATCAGTTCCGGAAGAATATTCGGGTTTTTGGGGTACTTGTAAGTTAGGAAAAAAATCAATATAAACATTAAATAGCATACTATTTAATGTTGGCGTTAGATGGTTTTGATTTTGATCAAGTTTGAAAAGCACTCACTCATTTGGGTACGACTAAAAAAATAAGCTTTTCAATAAGTAGTTTTATGTATTGATGAACGTTGCTCATTAGGGTAGCTGCGGACAAATGTTGATTATGATCAAAGAATTTTTTACTCACTAGGACCAATGCGTTTGAATTTTTATTTTTAAGATGTTCAATCCATAACCTATGAGTAAACAATTCTACACGAATTTTACCCTGCATATATGCCTGTTGCTGATGGGTGTTGTGTGTAAAGTACAGGCACAAACGCTTAACCTTAGCAAATCCGCTTCAAATATAACTACCGTTGGTGATGGCACCACTGCTGCGCAGGGCAATGTGTTGCAGTATACCATTATTGTTACCAATCTGTCGGCCATGAATGTTACCAGTGCCACGGTGTTTGATAATATTCCTGCGGGGGTATCGTATATAACGGGTTCTACCACCTTAAACGGTGTTTCGGCAGCAGATGTAGGCGGAGCCATGCCGTTTGCCATAACCGGTGGTTTGCTTAATTCGCCTTCCTATGGCGCAGGCATACTGGCGCCCAATGTAAGCGCTACCATTACCTTTCAGGTAAAAGTTACTGCCAACGGCGGCAGTATAAGCAATTACGCCACTTTGCAGGGCATTTATAACTCCATCAATTTTACACAAAGTACCAATACCGTTTTTACCAACCTTACTGCCGATGCTGCCTGTTCGGTTGTGTACCAGTGTACGGCCTTAACGCCACCTGGTTCACCCGCCGATCTGTTATTTTACCGCTTTATAAAAATGCTCGATAAAAGCAATGGGGAAGGTGGGCCTGTTTTATATGATGGGGAAACGGGACCTTGTTATGATGCTGTTTCAGGCGCCGTTGTTGCACAGTTGATGGATTATGTGGCGGCCATTGCTTATGACAAAACAACCAACCGTATTTACTTTGTAAATAACTGGGCTACCAACCCCGCCCAGGACCTTTGTTATATTGATTTGAACGCCTCACCGGTTTGCGCCCGCAGATTTACTGGTTACCCGCTTGAACCCAATGTTACGTACAGCATTAACCGGATGGCCTTTGCCTCCGACGGATATGGTTATGCTGTTACTATGCGTGGCGAGGATCTTATTCAGTTTTCTGTAAGCACCGTTACCGGGCTACCGGTGATCACACAGAAAGGGCCGTTGATCAATGATGCTATTAATGGCGCCAATGATGTGCTGGCCGAAATGGGCGGCGATCTCTTCGGCGATGGTTCCGGAAAATTATACCTGATAGCCAATAGCAGCAAACTGTATAAAATAAACCCTGCCACCCGCATCACCACCTATTTAGGCACCATTAATCCCTCACCAGCCAGCAGTTCCAATTCCATTGCCATTGACCCGGCAGGTAATGTATACATTGGCGGGTCGTACCAGGATGTATATAAAGTAAACCTGGCTACTATGGGCGGCTCCTCCCTTACCGGCGGCGATGTAAGCAATGTGTGGACCAGCGGCGATTATACCAGTTGCGGGTTTCCCGTACTATCACCTGCGTTGATCGCTAAAAAAACGTTTCTTAATACCCGCAGCGGGCTTCCGTTTATAGTAGGCGGCGATACGGTGGAATATTCCATTGAAGTAACCAATACCGGCAATATCAATGCACCGGGTGTTAAATTATATGATTCCGTTCCCGGCGCTACTACCTATATTCCTAATTCCACTACCATGAATGGGGTGTCTGTGGCTGATGTGGGTGGCGTGATGCCGTTTGCGGCAGTGGGTGGACATTTTATAAATTCAACCGGTGAACAAAGCGGTATTGTTAAGCCTGGTACGGGCAATAAAGTAGTGGTTAGCTTCAGGGCAAAGGCCAATAACCCCGAAACGTACATCTGTAACCAGTCGCGCATTACATTGCTGGATGTAGATGGCAATACCATTTTTGTAAACTCCGACGATCCTGCACAGCCCGGCGGTCAGAATGCTACCTGCTTTTTTACCGATGGTGTGCTGGCTTTAAAAAATTTAACCTTTAACGGTAGCATCGCCAATAATCAATCTTTGCTGAAATGGTCGTTGAAGGAAGACGAAAACATTGCCGGTTATGAACTGGAATATGCCGAAACGCCCAATCATTTTAAAACCACCGGCAAAGTAATTGCGCAACACAAGGGAAATAAATTAAGCGAATACCAGTTTGCCGATAAAATAAATCCTACAGCCGCTACCCGGTTTTACCGGTTAAGGATTATTCAGAAAGGTGGCAGCTATACCTATTCTGGTACTATTTTTTTGAGTTTGAAGCAGGTGGGTATGCAGGTTTATCCCAATCCGTTCAATAAAGAAATAAATGTGCAGCTGCGGTTAAAAACAGCATCGCCCGTACAATTCAGACTGGTTGATTTTTATGGAAAGGAAGTGTATGCTTCTGCGCAACATTTTACGCCGGGATATCATTCCGTTAGTTTGGCGATT